>JAYUIZ010000515.1:0-1943 GCA_043765595.1 Lysobacter sp.
CTGTGGAACCGCCGGTGGTCTTGAAAAACAGCGCGCCGCGATGCGCCGGCGCGATCATTGATTCTGCATGCTCGCGGATCACCGGCTTGGTCAACGCCGGCAGCCGCGCGTAATCCTCGCGACTGCGGATGTCCGCTGCGGACGTCAGGCCGGCATCGCCCCACCAGCGACGATAGAACGGCACCTGCTCCCAGCAGTGCGCGATCAAGCGCTGCAGCTTGCGCCACTGCAGGGCATCGAGTTCATCGGCCGAACGCCACTGGTCGCGCCCGTACTCGCGCAGATACGCCAGTGTCTTGCGTTGGCGCAGGCCGGACTCGTAGGCCGGATACAGCACGCGCCGGAACAGGGGCTCGTACAAACCGGTCATTGCCTGCTCCCGACAGGCGTGGCGCGCGCATGCGCCCAGCCGAGCAAGCGCGCGCCGAAGCGCGGACGCCCGCGCACCAGGCGCTGGTGCAGTTGCTGGATGTGGGCGATGTCGTTGCGGGTCCAGCAGCCCAGGATCAGCGTCAGCGGCAGATAGAGCACTCCCGCCAGCAGGCCGCCCACCAGCAGTTCTGCCCACGCCGGAAGATGCTGATGCACCAGCAGCAACGGGCCCGCAGCGAGCGCGCTGGCCAGCACGGTGCGCGCCATGCGCGCCCAGTCGGGCGAAACCCCGCATTCGCGGATCGCCAGCGTGGTGTAGGCCACCACATTCACCGCCGCCACCACCGCGAATGCGATCAGCGCACCGCGCAGGCCATCGATATGGATCAGCCAGGCATCCAGACCCAGCTTCAGCACTCCGCACACCAGGATCAGCGCCAGCACCGCGCGCTGGCGGTCGGCGCTGATCAGCAGACTCGACGCGCCCTGCGCGGAGGTGATGATGGCGACACCCGCCAGGCACACTGCGAACACCGTGGACGCCTCCTGGTATTCGGCGCCGTAAAGCAGATGGATCAGCGGATCGGACAGCACCATGCCGAACGCCACCAGCGGCGCCGCAAGCAGCATCAGATATGCGGTGGACGCCGCGAAGCGATGCCCGGCGACTTCTCGCCCCTGGCTCAATGCGTTCGCCATCATCGGCAGCAGCAGCGCGCCGAACACCCCAGGCACCAGCATCGCCGCGCCGCTCGCCAACTGATAGCCGACCTTGAACTGACCTGCGGCGTGCGGGTCGCCATAGGCGTTGAGGAACAGCACTTCTACTTCGCTGGAGACGATGAAGCCCACGGTGACGATCAGCGTGCTGTAGACCATCTGCCGGCGCACGCGGGGCACCAGATCCTCCGGCAGCGCGGGCACATCCTCGCCCGGGGGCAGCAGCGGCCGCAGTTGCGCGCGCGACATGCCGTAGAACATGACGCCCGACAGCAGGAACACGCCGAACAGCCATTCCACCGGCAGATCCATCCAGACCACCACCAGCACCATGCCCAGATTCAGCGGCGTGGAGAACAGCGCGACCATCGCGTTGATCCGGAAATTCTCCAGCCCCTTGGCCACGCCGATGTTGAACATGTAGCCGGCGCGCAGCGCAATGGCCACCGTCAGGAACGCGAACAGCAGGCCGTGATGGAAGCTTGGTGCGACCCGGTGGCCCGCCAGCCAGAGCAGCAGCGCACCGATCGCCAGCGCCACGGCCAGAAAACCCCGCTGCGCGCGGCGCAGATACGCGACCAGCGGTCGCACTTGGCCCTCGCGGCTGCCGCCGCGCAGTTCGGCGACGAATTTGATCGCCGCGCTGGCGGTGCCAGAATTGGTGGCGGCCACGCCCATGCCCACCAGCAGGATCACCGCACTGTAGGCGCCGAACCCTTCTGGCCCGAGGTGACGGGCGATGACAATCGAGGTCAGCATGCCGAGCGCGAACTCGGTGTACATCGCCACCGACGAGAACAGCGTGTTGCGGAGCGTGCGCGCGCGGAGCGTCATCCCATCACCAGAAGTAT
>JAYUIZ010000516.1:0-1943 GCA_043765595.1 Lysobacter sp.
CATGCCGATGGAGCGGGTGATCGTCACCGTAGACCGCCACGGCAACACCTCGTCCGGTTCGGTGCCGCTGGCGCTGGACGAAGCGGTGCGTTCGGGCAGAGTCCAGCGCGGTCAGATGGTGCTGCTGGAAGCCTTCGGCGGCGGTTTCACCTGGGGTTCGGCGCTGCTGCGCTATTGAACCGTCGCCGAATGGCGTATTGACGAAACCGTCGCGATCGCAAGATGCGGCGGTTTTCGTATCCGCCGGCGCATGCCGTGCTCTTCGCCCGGCAGGGTTGACCTACATACGCCCTCGTACAGACAGAACAGTGCTTTCGCCCGTATCATCGCTCACCAAATTCGAGCTGGATGATCGCGTGACCGCAAAGCAATCGACGTATCCGATGCTGGCCTCCGCCCCCCAAGGACAGGAGGCGCAGCCCGTCGCAGTGCGCATCGATCCGCCTTTCGCCACTTACGCCCCCGGCCAGTGCCGCGCACGACCCACGTTGCGCTGACCCACGCGTCCTGCGCCCGCGCCGGACCATGCACACCAGACCCACAACGCCATGAATACCGATTCCATGACCTACCGTCCTCTGCAGGGCGAAATCGCCTTGGTGACCGGCGCCAGCCGCGGCATCGGCGCTGCCATCGCCGACATGCTCGCCGCACAGGGCGCCACCGTCATCGGTACCGCCACCTCCGACAGCGGTGCCGATGCCATCGGCGAACGTTTGGCGCCGCTTGGCGGCCACGGACGCAAGCTTGATGTTGTCGATTCGGCCGCGGTCCACGCGCTGATCGACGGCATCACCAAGGAGTTCGGTGCGGTATCGATCCTGGTCAACAACGCCGGCATCACCCGCGACAATCTGTTGATGCGAATGAAGGATGAGGAATGGCAGTCCATCATCGATACCAACCTAAGCAGCGTCTATCGCACCAGCAAAGCGGTAATGCGCGGCATGATGAAAGCGCGCAAGGGTCGCATCATCAATATCGCGTCTGTCATCGGCGTCACCGGCAACGCCGGTCAGACCAATTACGCCGCGGCCAAGGCCGGCATCATCGCCTTCAGCAAATCGCTGGCGAAGGAAATCGGTTCGCGCGGCATCACCGTCAATGTGGTTGCACCCGGTTTCATCGACACCGACATGACCCGTGCGATGCCGGAGGCCGCGCGCGAGGGGCTGCTGGGCCAGATCGCGCTGGGTCGTCTGGGCGAAGCTACCGATATCGCGCATGCTGTGGCCTTCCTGGCCGGGCCAGCGGCGGGCTACGTCACCGGCGAAACCCTGCATGTCAACGGCGGCATGTACATGGCCTGAGCCGCGCGTTTGCGCGGCTTCTGCGAACATGTTTCGAGTAAGTTATTGAATCGAAAAGATATCTCCAGGACTGTCCCAGGGCTTGGATTCCCTTACACTATTCACCGCAATATTCCTCCCGGAGCACATTACCTATGAGCAGCATCGAAGAACGCGTCAAGAAAATCGTGGTTGAACAACTTGGCGTCAAGGAAGAAGAAGTCACCATCAACGCATCGTTCGTTGACGATCTGGGTGCTGACTCCCTCGACACCGTTGAACTGGTGATGGCCCTCGAAGAAGAATTCGAGTGCGAGATCCCGGACGAGGAAGCCGAGAAGATCACCTCGGTGCAGCAGGCGATCGATTACATCAAGGCGCACGTCAAGGCCTGACATCGAGGCGTCACGCCTCGATCAATGCAACCCGGGCGCAATCGCGTCCGGGCGAACGCAGGGGCCGCATCGCGGCCCTGTGCGTTTGGGTCAAGCGGCTGCCATGGACGAGCCACCCGCAAGCGATCAGCATGGACGTGGTCCGCACAGCAACGGTTTGAACCAGAGTCAGGAGTCCAGCATGTCGAAGCGTCGCGTTGTAATCACCGGTCTGGGAATCGTTTCGCCCTTGGGCAACGATCTTGCCAGCAGTTGGGAT
>JAYUIZ010000517.1:0-5381 GCA_043765595.1 Lysobacter sp.
CGCCCAGGCTGGACAGAATGCCGGCGTGATCCTTGCGCAATGGACTCTGGCGCACCAGACCAAGCAATTTCGCAGCGTCGGCATCCGCGTGCGCGTCGATACCGAGCGCACCGTCGCCGTAGTCGGAAATACCGGCCTGGAATTCGTGGATGCCGACCTCGGCCAGCACCGCTTTGCCGGCGAGTGAGAAACCGTTGCCGATGAAAGCGATATTGGCATCCATGTCAGAGGTCGCTGGCCAATCGGCGTTGAATTTCACACGCATGTCCTGCAGCGTGGCGCGAGCGTCGAACACACCGGTCGGCGCTGCGCCAGCGGGCGATCTGAACGGCCAGTTCTCCAGCTCGCCGGCGATCACCGCACGTCCGCCGCGCACATGCCCGGAGACCAGTGCGGTGTCGAGCCAGCGGATCAAGGCCGGTGACATCACATGCCTGGCCCAGAAGCGCTTGGCGGTGGGCGCCAGCGTATCGTCCAAGTCGACGGCGACATCGATCCGCGGCGCAGTGCCGTCGTTCTGGAACCACAGCCCGCCGCGCATATCGGCGCCATAGCCGTCGCCATCGATGCGCAGCGCCGGGGTTTCGACCCGCCAGCCGCCATCTTGGCGCCAGCCGATCGCTTCGCCGCGCAGCCCGACCACATGCACCACGCCGAAACCGCGTGGCCAATCGAAGCGCAGCTTCGCTTTCGGATCGAATGCGAACGCGAACGCTTCGGCATCGCCGCGCAGATCGCCGCTGAGGCCCTGCAGACCCGGCGAATCGCCGACCGCGGCGAACTGCAGGTCGCGCACGGTCGCTTGGATGCGGATATCTCCCCCGCCCGCACCGCTGCCTGTGCCATGACCGGCAGCGCCGCCGCGCAGGCCGCCCACATTCACCTGTTCGAGCACCGCGCCGGGTTTCGCCGCCGTGAGCCAGCGACGCATCTTCGGATCCAGCCTGTCGCTGAGCGCGAGCACCGCGAACAGCGGGCCGGCATCAATGCGTTGGGCGCGCAGACCGTAGCGCTTGCCGCCCGCGAGGACCAGACCATCGAGGATCTGCGGCTTGCTGTCGGCCTCGGCGTGGACCTGCATGCTGCTTGCATCCAGGCGCCAACCGTCGGCCTCGGCGCGCCAGTGCGCGCGCGCCTGCAGACGCGCGAAGGTCGCGAAAGACGCCGCATGCGTTTCGCCCGCGGAAGCGCCTGTAGATGCCGCCGCGAACGGCGCGCCGCGCAGGCGCACGCCTTCCAGATCGCCGTCGACGCTGATCGAAGCGATACGATGCCGGCGCAGGCTTGCCCAAGCTTCGGCGCGCCCGCGGCCTTCGACGATGGTCACGCCGTTCACGTGCAACAGCGAGGACCACGAAGATAGATCGGCGTCCTTCGCCGACGCATAGAGCCGGCCGTTACCACTGCCGCGATCAAAATCCAGCACGAAATCCACCGGCGAACCGTCGCGCCGGCTGCGCGCGCGCAGCCCGCTGCGCACCCGGTCGCCGTCCACCAACAGGCGCAGGTCGACATCGGGAATTATGGTTTCGACCTTCAGCGACGGCGCGGAAATGCCCAGCCGCGCATCGATCACCTGCAGCTCGCCCAGACCTTCCAGCGCGCTCAGCGGATCGCCGCCCTGTGCTTGTCCAGGCAGGCCACGCACCTGCCAGCGACCGTCGTCGGCACGTTCGAGGGTCAATGCGAGATTGCGCACGCGCAGTTCGGTGAACGAACGGCCGGGCAGCAGGCCCGCGTACTGCGACACCAGAATTTCGGCGGCGCCAATGGCCACTGCGTCCTTGCCTGCACCCACGCGCAGACCGTCAAGGCGCAGCAGCGGCCCGCGTCGTGTCCACGCCGTTTCAAGGGTATCGAATTGCACCGGCCGGCCGGCGCGCGCGCTCAGCCATTCGGCGATGCGCTCCGGATGGCGCTCGGCCAACGGCAACAATTGACTGACGATGCCCGCGCACAGCGCCACCAGTACCAACGACAGCGCGGTGACGTACCAAAGCCCGCGTCGCGCCAGACGCAGGCGACGACGCAGCGACGTCGGCATCAGCGACGGACTCCGGTCGCGCGGATCCCGGGGTCAGAGCAGAACGACATCGAACTGCTCCTGCGTGTACTGCTCGTCCGCCTGGAAGCGGATCGATTTGCCGAGGAATTCCTCCAGTTCGGCCACCGCCGGCGATTCTTCGTCGGTGATGCGTGCGACCACCTTGGGCGACGCGATTACCAGCAGCCGCGCGGCCTCGAACTGGCGCACCGCGCGGGTGATCTCGCGGAAGATTTCATAGGTCACGGTCTCGGCGGTCTTCAACGTGCCGCGGCCGCTGCATTCGTGGCAGGGCTCGCTCAGCTGCCGCTGCAGACTATCGACCGTGCGCTTGCGGGTCATTTCCACCAGGCCCAGCGGCGAGAAATCGTAGACGGTGGTCTTGGCGTGATCGCGTGCCAGCGATTTCTCCAGCGTGCGCAGCACCTGACGGCGGTGCTCGGGATCGATCATGTCGATGAAGTCGATGATGATGATGCCGCCGAGGTTGCGCAGCCGCAGCTGTCGCGCCACCGACTGCGCCGCTTCCAGATTGGTGCGGTATACGGTTTCCTCGAGATTGCGCTGGCCGAGAAACGAGCCGGTGTTCACGTCGATGGTGGTCATCGCCTCGGTCTGGTCGATGACCAGATAACCGCCGGATTTCAGCGGCACTTCCTTTTCCAGCGCGCGCTGGATTTCGTCTTCCACGCCGTACAGGTCGAACACCGGACGGGCGCCGACATAGTGCTCGATCTTTTCGGCCAGCCCCGGCATGTACTGCGCGGCGAACGTGCGCAGGCGATCGCAGGTTTCGCGCGAATCGACTTTCACTTTCTCAACGTCGCGGCGGATCAGATCGCGCACCGCGCGCATCGGCAGGCTGAGATCTTCGTAGATGCATTCGCCGACCTTCGAGGTGCGGACGTTGCTTTCGATCAGCGACCAGGCGCGACCGAGATAGGCGATGTCTTCGGCCAGCGCTTCGGCCGGCTGGCTTTCGGCATTGGTGCGGACGATATAGCCGTGCGGCTGGCCGCCGACGGAGACCAGCGATTTCAGACGCTGACGCTCGGCTTCATCCTCGATCCGCGAGGACACGCCGATCACCTTCGACTGCGGCAGCAGCACCAGATAGCGCGACGGAATACTGAGCTGAGTGGTAAGTCGCGCGCCTTTGCCGCCGATCGGATCCTTCACCACCTGGACCACGATTTCCTGACCGTCGCGAAGCAGTTCGGTGATCGACGGCACGACCTGGGCGGCCGTCGCGGCCGTAACCGTCGCCCGCGCCGGCGCTGCGACGGCGATGTCGCCTTCCAGCGCAGCGTCCAGCGCATTTTCCATCGCGGTATCGATGGCGGGAACGAGGTTCGCGCGGAAAATATCGTTGGCGTGCAGGAATGCGGCGCGATCCAAGCCAATGTCGACAAACGCCGCCTGCATGCCGGGCATCACCCGCTGCACCTTACCCTTGTAGATGTTGCCGACCACGCCGCGCCGCCAGCCGCGTTCGATGTGCAACTCTTGCAGCATGCCGTTTTCGACCACCGCAACCCGCGTTTCCCGCGGGGTGACGTTGACCAGGATTTCCTCGGTCATCGCGTCGACTCCATCGCGGCATGCGTCTGAGATGTTTGCAGCAGAGGCTGCGCGACGGGAAACAGTCCGAACTGTTTCAACAACGTCGAGGTCTCGTGCAATGGCAAACCCATCACCCCGGAATGACTGCCGGACAGGTGCGAGATGAAGCTTTGCGCGATGCCTTGGATCGCATATGCGCCGGCCTTGCCGTCCCACTCGCCGGTATCGAGATAGCTGCGGATGTCGTCCTCATCCAGCGTCGCGAAGGTGACCTGCGACACCGAGACCGCATGCAGCTCGCGCGCCGCAGACACCATCCAGACCGCCGAGATCACCGCATGGCTGCGCCCGGACAGGCTGCGCAGCATCGCCGCAGCATCGTCGGCATCGACTGGTTTGCCGAAGATCCGGCCGTCCAGCACCACTTCAGTGTCGGCGCCCAGCACCACTGCCGCTGGCTGGCCGGACAGACGCAACAGGCCGGCACCGGCCTTTCCGCGCGCGACACGACGGACGTAATCCTCCGGCGGCTCCGACGGTGCGGGTACTTCAGGGAGGTCGAGGTCGAGGATGCCGAAGTCGAGACCGAGCATCCTTAACAGTTCACGACGGCGGGGGGATTTCGAGGCGAGATGCAACATGAAGCTAGGATACCCTGCGGACCGCCGCAGCCTGCGCGTGGCGCATCGCGGACCCCGAATGGGCTCACCATGCGTTCACTCGCTGATCCCGAGGCCAGCTCTGACCTCATCATCTCTGAACTCATCATCTCTGAACTCAGCACCTCTGAACTCAGCACGTCGGCCCCACCTCATGGAGATTCGCATGTTCCCCCGCACCCTGCCTCGCTTCCTGGCTCTCGCCTTCGCCACCGTCCTCGCCTCGAGTCTCGCCATGACCGCATCCGCTCAGACCCCCACCGCCTCCAACGACGGCACTCTGCTATCGGTCAGCGCCGAAGCCCAGGCCACCCGCATCCCGGACATCGCCACCATTTCCAGCGGCGTGGTCACCCAGGCCGTCGATGCGAATAGTGCCCTCCGTGCGAACGCCGAACAGATGAGCAAGGTGATGGCCGCAGTGAAGGCCGCCGGCATCGCCGAGCGCGACGTCCAGACCACCGGGATTGGTGTCTATCCGCAATACCGTTATGCCGAAAACCAGCCGCCGGCGATCACCGGTTACCAGGCTACCAATACCGTCAGCCTGAAGATCCGCGACCTGACCAAGCTGGGCAAGGTGCTGGATGCCCTCGTCGCCAGCGGCTCGAACCAGATCAACGGCCCGAGCTTCGAGATCGACGAGCCGGAATCCGCTTACGACGAAGCCCGCCGCAACGCACTTAAGAAAGCCGAAGCACGCGCCGAAATGTATGCAAAAGCCCTTGGGCTGCGCGTGCGCCGCATCACCAGCATCAGCGAAGGCGGCGGCTTTAACCAGCCCGGCCCGATGCCGATGATGATGAAGGCCGGGGCCATGGAAGCCCACGACACACAGGTCTCGCCCGGCGAAACCTCGCTGTCGGTCAACCTCAACGTGGTATTCGAACTGGGCCGCTGAATCGGGTTGCTGGCCAACCGATCCTGTCGCACGGAATCGAACTCTCCGACACCCGCCGCACGGCGGGTGTCGTCGTTCTGGTCGCCGGAAACTTTTTATGCCCGACTTAACCCCGCCCGAATCCGTGCCGCGTTCACACCATCGTCCCCAACCGATGGAGGTGTGCCATGGTCCTGACCCAACGTCATCCGCACGCGCAGGCTGCGGCCCTGCA
>JAYUIZ010000518.1:0-1935 GCA_043765595.1 Lysobacter sp.
ATTCTAGCGGTCCGATCCGTCCGTGCTCGTCACGTTTGCGTTACGCGGACGAAACAGTGTTCAGCTTCATGCGCCCCGCCACAGGAGACCCGCCGTGCCCGACCTCATTCCCCTCGCCCAGGCCCACTGCATTCCGCGCCGCGGCCACGAGCACCGCCTGCCGCCTGCGCGCATCGCCGAACTCATGCCGCAGTTGCCTGGCTGGGAGCTGGCCGAGAACGGCCACGCGCTGGTCAAGAAGTTCCAGTTCGCGGATTACTACCGGACGATGGCGTTCGTCAATGCGCTGGCTCACGTCGCCCATCGCGAAGACCACCACCCCGATCTGGGCGTGCACTACGACCGCTGCGTAGTCCGCTTTTCCACACACGACGTTGGTGGCCTGAGCGAAAACGACTTCATCTGCGCGGCCAAGGCCGGGGCGCTGGCCGACTGAATGCCGCACCGCACTGCAGATGTCGCGAATGCGGCGACTGCATCCGCATCGCCATCCCGGACAGCCGCAGGGCCTGTCTCCGCCACCTCCGAAACGGAACTTCGCCGCCTCATGTCCCGCCCTTAGCCTGCCTGGTTCACCGATTTCGGACAGCGCGCCGATGCCCCGGTCCGGCTGTTCGCCTTCGCCCATGCCGGCGGTGGCAGCAGCGTGTTCAACCGCTGGGGCAAAGATCTGCCGGGCGCGCACGTGCTGGCGGCGCGCCTGCCGGGCCGCGAATCGCGCATCGCAGAACCGACCTGTTCAGAGATGTCCCTGCTGATCGAGACTCTGGCCGAACAGATCCCGCCGTGGCTGGACCGGCCCTTCGCGTTCTATGGCCACAGTCTTGGCGGCCTGATCGCATTCGAGTTCGTGCAGCGACTGCGCACCCTTGGATTGCGCCAGCCCGAACGCCTGCTGGTCGGCGCCTGCCGCGCGCCGGACCGCAAATCCCCGCACCCGAAACTGTACGATCTCGACGATGCGGGCTTCGTGAAAGGCCTGCAACGCTACGGCGGCCTGCAGCAGCCGGTGCTCGAATCGCCGGAGCTGTTGGCGTTGCTGCTGCCGATGCTGCGCGCCGATTTCACGCTGGCACAAGCCTACGAATACCACCCGCGCGCGCCGCTGGACCAGGCCGTCGTGGTCTATTCCGGCACTCGCGACCATCTGATCGATGCCGAGGACATCGCCGCATGGCAGGGACATGGCCGCTGCGGCGTGCGGGTTCACGACATCGACGCCGGGCATTTTTTCCACCTGAGCCACGAGGCCGAGCTCTTGGCTTCGATCGCCGGGGAATTGGGCGCGATGACATCGGGCACGACCGGATTGGACACGACCCGATCGCGCACGATCGCATCGGCACCCGCGCGCTGATGCCGCGAGTGCCTGGCCCGATGCCGCTTGCCGGGACGGTCCGCACGGCAGGCCGCCTTGGAACGATTAAACTAGTGTTCCCCGCAACCGGACGCGCCAGGGATGCCCATGGGTGACATCACCGAACTGATCGATATGGGCAATCAGGGCAGCGGCGTCGACAACGCGGCGCTGTTCAACGCCGCCTACGCCGAACTGAAAAAACTCGCGCACGCACGGCTGTCGCGCTCCGGTCCGTTGACCCTGCTCGACAGCACCGCGCTGGTGAACGAGATCTGGCTGAGGCTGTCGGGCAAAGAGACGCTGCAAGTGGACACCCGCCGGCGCTTTTTCGCCTACGCCGCGCAGGTGATGCGCACGGTCATCGTCGATCAGCTGCGCGAACGCCACGCGCTGCGCCGCGGCGGCGGCGAGCGCGCGATCACGCTCAACACCGCACTGGGCGACGGCGTGGCCGGCGACGACGAAGCACTGCAGGTCCACGAGGCGCTGGAATCGCTGGCGCAGTTGGAACCGCGACTCGCCCAGGTCGTGGAGATGCGCTATTTCGGCGGCATGACCGAAGTCGAAATCGGCGA
>JAYUIZ010000519.1:0-1929 GCA_043765595.1 Lysobacter sp.
TGCTGGGCATCGCGGGCCATCAGCACCCGACCCTCGCGGATGCCGACCCCGGCCATTCGCGGAACGACGTAATCCAGCAGCGGCTTGAGCTGTTCGTAGTGGCTTCTGGGGTCGTCGCTGATGCGCCCCAGGACCAGAATGTGACGCTGGTCGTCAGCGGATGCCGTAGCGGGCACCAGTCCGATCAGCGCGAACAGGGCCGCCAGCAACATCGCCGGCAGTGTGGGCGTGCGGCTCAAGGTCCGTGCTCCGCGGGGCGCCTGAAGGCGGTGGAATGGCCGCTCATGGCGGCGATGGCACGTGGTACGCAGACCGGGACGAAGCGCGCATCAGGTCCGATGCGAAGGTGCGATGCGACCGTCTGCAATGTCGGCCATACGCTTGGCGTCGGCCAGCATTCCCCGCAAAAGCCGGACATCGCGGGCGTCCAGCTCGGCGCGCAGGAACAGTCGACGGAACTTGCCCATCGCCGTCTCCGGTGTCCGGCCCTTGTGAAAATCGATCGCATCCAGAGTGTCCGCCAGTTGCAGGAAAAAGCCTTCGAGTTCGGCGTGGGTCGCGGGCGGTTCGCTGCGACTTTCGTGCTCGCGCCTGGCCGCGACGGGGGCCGGGGCGGGCATCGCCGAATCCTCTGTCCCGGCTAGACGCAATTCATATGCCAAGATCTGCACGGCAGCGGCCAGATTGAGCGAACTGTAGTCGGGGTTGGCCGGAATATGGATCGCGGCATGGCACAACTGCAGTTCTTCGTTCTCCAGCCCGGTGCGTTCGCGGCCGAACACCACCGCCACCTCACCGCCGGACGCGGCTGTCGCCATGCTGCGGGCCGCGCCCTGGCGTGGGCTGAGTTCGTCCAGCGCGATGCGGCGGCTGCGCGCGGTGCAGCCCAGTACCAGCCGGCAGTCGGCCACCGCCTGGGCCAGGGTCTCGACCCGGACCGCGGCTTCCAGGACATCATTCGCACCGGCCGCCAGCGCGTAGGCATCGGGATCGGGGAAGCGCTGCGGCGCCACCAGTACCAGCCGGGAAAAGCCCATGGTCTTCATCGCCCGCGCCGCGGAACCGATATTGCCTGGGTGCTGGGTGCCGACGAGGACGATCCGGAGACGTTCGGCGGGGAAGCTTTCGGGAGCGGAAGACATGCCGCCAATGGTAAACTTTCGCACCGGCCTCTGCGCCGGATTGTTCTTTTCCCCCGCCCTTTTCGCTTGCGCCCCTCGGTGGCGCCCGGAGTCGTTCGCGATGCTACAGCCCGCTGTCAATGTCATGGTCAAGGCGGCTCGCGCCGGCGGAAACATCCTGCTGCGGCATATGGCCCGACTGGATGCGATCGAAGTGGTCGAAAAGGACCGGATGGATTACGCCTCCGAAATCGACAGGCTGGCCGAGGAAGCGATCGTGAAGGAGCTGCGCCGCGCGCAGCCGGAGTACACGATCCTGGGCGAGGAAGGCGGAAAGCAGAAGGGCAACCGCGGCCCCAGCCGCTTCACCTGGGTGATCGATCCGCTGGACGGCACCAGCAATTATCTGCGCGGCATCCCGCACTGGTGTGTGTCTATCGCGCTGTGCGAAGGCCCGGAACCTCTGCACGCGGTGATCTTCGATCCGCTGCGCAACGAACTGTTCACCGCCAGCCGCGGCAGCGGCGCCCAGCTCAACGGCCACCGCATCCGCGTCAGCGAGCGCAGGGAACTGCAGGGCGCGATGCTGGCCACCGGTTTCGCACCGCGTGAACGCAAGCGTGCCGAAGCCCAGCTCGACTGCATCAAGTCGCTGCTGGTGCATGCTGAAGACATCCGCCGCGGCGGCTCGGCCGCGCTGGATCTGGCCTACGTGGCCGCGGCCCGTTACGACGGTTATTTCGAAGCCGGGCTGATGGCGTGGGACATCGCCGCCGGCGTGTTGCTGGTCCGCGAAGCCGGCGGCCGC
>JAYUIZ010000520.1:0-5349 GCA_043765595.1 Lysobacter sp.
GGTCATCGATTGGGTATTACCGCAGAAGAAGGAAACGCCGCCGCCGATTCCGATCGAAGTTCCGGTCAACAAGCCGCAACCGATCCGCAACAGCACGCCAGTGCCGATCAACCCGCCCACGCAGCAGCCCGTGCAGCAACAGGAAGTGATCGTTCCCAACGGCAGCGAGTACGTGCCGCCGAACAATACCGAACCGACGCCCGACATCGGACCGACACAGCCAACCAATCCCGGCCCGCTGCCGAGCACACGACTGGAGTACGCATCGGCACCGGCGCCGACCTATCCGCGCGAGGCCATGCTGGATGGCATCGAAGGCACGGTGCTGCTGAAAGTGCTGGTGGACGTGGACGGCAAACCGCTGTCGGTGGAGATCGAGCGCAGCAGCGGCAATCGCCGGCTGGACGATGCCGCGCGCCGGCAGGTGCTGCGCAAATGGATGTTCCGCCCGGCGATCCGTGACGGCCAGGCGATCCAGGTCTTCGGGATGGTACCGGTGAGTTTCAGCCTCCAATAACGCGTTCGCATCGAAGGGTTTCCGATCCACTCGGTTCGTGGCATCGGATTGCCGCCGGTCGTCGACGACGCGACCGGCGGCTTTTTTGTGCGC
This sequence comes from Lysobacter sp., assembly GCA_043765595.1. Lineage (GTDB taxonomy): Bacteria > Pseudomonadota > Gammaproteobacteria > Xanthomonadales > Xanthomonadaceae > Lysobacter_I. Next base: position 611 of record JAYUIZ010000520.1, read on the forward strand.
TGCGAAATTCGCACGTCTCGAGGATGCCTCGAATACGAACATGCGCTACGAATGCGTTTCATTGTTCTGCCAGCGCATCCAATGACGCATGGCCATTCCCAGGTTCGCTTGCGACACTCTTGCGCCAACCACAAGAGCGATCCTGATGAAACATCTGTTTGCACCGCTTCAGGCCGGCGATCTGGCACTGCCCAACCGCATCCTGATGGCGCCGCTCACCCGCTGTCGCGCGGAAAACGATCACGTCCCCGGGGCGTTGATCGCCGAGTATTACGCGCAGCGCGCCAGCGCCGGGTTGATCATCGCCGAAGCGACCATGGCCATGCCCGGCAACTCCGCGTTCTGGCGCGAACCCGGTATCCACAGCGAAGCGCAGGTAGCCGGCTGGAAGCGCGCGACCGATGCGGTGCATGCCGCCGGCGGGCGCATCGTGCTGCAGCTCTGGCACGGCGGGCGCGCCTGTCATCCCGATCTCAACGACGGCGCGCAGCCGGTCGCGCCCAGCGCCATCGCCATCGCCAACGACCAGGTGCACACGCCGAAAGGCAAGGTCGATTACGTCGTGCCGCGCGCACTGGCCGACGACGAACTGCCGGGGATCGTCAGCGGGTTCGCGCACGCGGCCAGCAACGCGAAAGTCGCCGGTTTCGACGGCGTGGAAGTGCATGGCGCGAACGGGTATCTGCTCGACGAATTCCTGCGCGACGGTGCCAATCAGCGCAGCGGCCCGTACGGCGGCCCGATCGAACATCGCGCGCGACTGCTGCTGGAAGTGCTGGAAGCGGTGTGTTTCGTCTGGGGCAGCGGTCGTGTTGGCCTGCGGGTGTCGCCGCTCAACAGCTTCAACAGCATGCGCGACAGAGACCCGAGTGGTCTGGTGCGTTGGCTCGGCAAGCGGCTCAACGGTTACGACCTAGCGTACTGGCACGTAATGCGCGCGGATTTTCTGGGCCAGCAGCACGGCGATGTGATGACACCAGCACGCGAAAGCTACGACGGCACGCTGATCGGCAACATGGGCTACAGCGCAGAGGAAGCGGAGGCCGCGATCGCCGACGGTAAACTCGACGCGGTGGCCTTCGGCGTGCCGTTCATCGCCAATCCCGATCTGCCCGAACGGCTGCAGGCCGACGCTCCGCTGGCCGAGGCCGACCGCAGCACCTTCTACACCTGGGACGCGAAGGGCTACACCGATTACCCGCGTTTCGCGGGCTGATCGGCGCCGGATCCGCCTTGAACCGGCGCCGCTCGCGCGGCGTCAGTTCTGCACCCAGCGCACGTCCGACAGACACCACGACAGGCTACCGCTGGACTTGTAGCTCCAGTTATAACGGCGCGGCGGATTGTTGCGATAGGCAGTGAAGCCGCTGGGCGGCGCAGTGGGCCGGGTCCACTCGTTGGTTTCGTAGTCGTAGGTGCGGTACAGCTCGTTCGCGGCCGCCGCGAGAGTGTTGTCCTGCTGGCCAGTGATCTTGCTGAAGTAATAGGCCCAGGCCATCGCGCCCGCGACCGATAGCACGTGCTCAGGGCCCACGCCGTCGGCGGCGTAGGTCGAACCGTCGATCAGGGTCACGTAATCGACCAGACGCAGGTTTCCCGGCACGTTCGTGTACACGCTGCGCTGGGCTGGCGTGTACGACTTGGCACCGTACTTCAGCGCGTTGCCGGTGCGACGGATGAAGTTCGCGATATCGGCGCTGTCGGTGAGCGCGTAGGCGCGCACCATGGGATCGATTACGAAAGGCGTCTGCCAGAAGCTGACCAGCAGTTGCGTCGCCGGGCCGTTGCCTTCCTGGCTGCCGTATTTCCACAGGCCGCCATCGACGCGATTCGCCGGTAGCGCGCCGCCGGCGCCGTTCTGGTGCCACACCAGATTATTGGTGAGCGTGACCAGGCGCTCGCGGTAGGTCAGCGCCGAGCCCGTCTTGTACGGCACGTCGCCGAACAGTTCGTAGCCGATGGTCATCCCCGACAGCTTGATGCCCACGTGACGCTCGGTATAGCTGCTGGTCGGCGACCAGCGGTCGGGCTCGTCGTTGGCGTCCTGCTGCGCTTTCGCGGCCAGCTTCGCGCCGTCCTTGGACAGATCGTCGCCGGTCGTCCAGTGGGTGTAGGCCAGCCCCTCGGGATAGCTGTACATCGCGCCGTTGGCGCCGATGTAGGCGGCGGGGTTCGGATTCTTCAGCCTGAACGCACCGACCGCACTGTCCGGCGTCGTGCCCTGCGGATATAGATTGACCCGGTAGTACTCGGAGGCGCGCACCGATTCGCGCAGCGCCTTGAAGAAGCCGCTGCGGAAATACAGGCTGTAGAAGGCCGATGTACGGTCGTACAGCCACGGCTCGCCTTCGGCGGCCTTGTACGGAATCTGGTTGGCAGCGGTGACGCGCGGGTCGTCTTCATTGATGTGCGCATAGAAGAAATTCTTCGCGCCGTACATCTGTTCGGTGTATTCCGGGTAGAGCTCGGTCGCATCCATCGTCGCCGGATCGTCGCGGGTGGCCAGGATCTGCGGCGCGAACGGCCGCATCGGCCCGAGTTTCAGCAGGCCTTTGCTCAGCGTCGACGACGGCAGCACCGCATAGACCTTGGGTTCGGATACGCCGTCGCCAGCGACGAAGCTGCCCGATGTGACCGGCTGCCAGCCGTTGCGTGGGTTCTCCAGCGTGGCCACCGACTGGACGCGATCGCGATACCCCCACTCGACGCGGATGGCTTCCGAATTCGGATAGCCCGCGGCGAAGGCGTAGCGGATCTGCACGCGGGCGACGCGCACGGAAGTGTTGTCGAGCGCGGTGTTGGTCGCATGCCGCCACGGGGTGAGCTGTTCGACGAACGCCGGGATCTCGATGCCTTTGGCGTCGAGCACGCGCAGCTTCGACAGGCCGGCCTGGGTGATCGAACCGCGCGGCAGCGGCACGCCGAAGGTCACCAGTTGCGACACCCCTGCGGGCACGCCTTCCACCGGATGCAGGCGCACATCAACTACGCCGAAGGCTTCTGCGGGAGCCATGAACGGTTTGAAGACCCGCGGACTGACCAGACCGCCGACCGCATTGCCCACCGGCGGCGCAGCCTGCGGTGCGGGCGGCGACACGATGGATCCGGGGCGGATACGCACCGAAGTCGCGCCGCGCGGTTCGGCCTGCGAGGGACGCTTGGCGGTGGCATCTGCGATCCGGGCTTGGGCATCACCGGTATCGCAGGCGTTGAGCGCGAACACCATTGCGACAATCGCGGCGAGTCGTGCGGGGGTATGGAGACGGGCAGTCCTAAACATTCCGGGGGTGTACAGGGCAACACCACGCCACGTGGACACTGACAGTTGCAACTTTTGCATGCGAATCACCTGGAACGCGGAACATACGGGGGCATGATCCGCCGACGATGCCGAGGGGGAATGCCTCCAGTCCGTCGGCAGCGGCCTGCAGCACCCCGGGCGACAAGACATGCGCGGCGACAAGGGCGACGCAACGTATGCGCGGTCGCGACGGACAAACTGTGACCGCAGTCGTCAATATCAGCTTAGTGATTGTTTTGGATGATTTTCCCGCACAGATTCACATCCTCCCCGTGATCCGTGCAAGCTATTCACGCTCCGTGCGACCATGAAAATCGTGACAAATAGCACATGTTGCGCAACTTCTGCTGCTGCTCGCGGAACTCAGGACGACGACTCAAGCCCGGTGATAAGGGTGATTCGCCAGCAGCGCCGCGGCGCGGTAGAGCTGCTCGGCCAGCACCAGCCGCACCAGCATGTGCGGCAGGGTCAGCGGGCCCAGCGACCAGCGTTCGTCGGCCCGGGCTAGTACATCGGCGGCATGCCCTTCCGGGCCGCCGATCAGCAACGCTAGGTCGCGGCCACCGCTGCGCCAGTGTTCCAGCCGCTGCGCCAGCTCTTCAGAGCTATGCATCCTGCCGCGGCCGTCGAGCGCGATGACATGTACCGGCTTTGATTGGGGTGTTTTGGTGAGCGCGGCGATCACCCGCGCGCCCTCGTCGGCGGTCGCGCGCGCCGCATCGCGGCCTTTGCCGCGCAGACCGGGTTCGATTTCGATCAGCTCCAGCGGCAGCCAGTAGGACAGGCGCTTCTGGTATTCGGCGAAGCCCTGCGCCACCCAGATGGGCGCACGTTCGCCGACGGCGATCAAGCGGGCTTTCATGGGGCTGCGCTCGGAAGGGCTGCGCTCAGGCCGCCGGTTCGCTCACGCGCACCGCGCTGCCGTAGCACAGCACTCCGGTGATGCCTGCCATGACCTCGGTAGCGTCGTAACGCACGCCGATGATGGCGTTCGCACCCAGCCGGTCGGCTTCGCGGCACATCTGGTCGAAGGCATCGCGCCGCGCCTGCTCGCACAGTTCGCGATACAGGCTGATATCGCCGCCGAACAGCGCCTGGATGCCGGCAAGGAAATTGCCGACCACCGAGCGCGAACGCACCGTGAGGCCGCGCACCACGCCGAGATTCTTCAGTACCTGTTGGCCAGGCAGCTCGAACGCGGTCGTGATCTGGGCGCGCTGCATCGCCGGACTCAGTCGCCTGCGTCCGGCGGCTCGTCGCCCACCGTCCACAGCCGCTCTAGCGCGTAATACTCGCGGACCCGCGGCAGCATCACGTGGACGACCACATCGCCCAGGTCGACCAGCACCCATTCGGCTTCGCGCTCGCCTTCCACGCCCAGCGGCATCACGCCGAGGTCCTTGACCTTGCGCACCGACTCATCGGCGATCGATTTGAC
>JAYUIZ010000521.1:0-5342 GCA_043765595.1 Lysobacter sp.
CGCAGGCCCATTCCATGGCCGCGCTGGCAGGCCGGTCATCGAATTGAAACCCACGGCCGGCACGATTTCCGTCAGAATCAAGAGTCCGCACAACTTGCGGCAGCTCATCCGATTGGGGGAACACCATGCTTCGATTCATGGACCGCGCATTCGCGGTCGATCTCATGTCCAAATCTCTCCGCCACGCATTGCCGATCATGTTGCTTTGCAGCATTGGCGCACCCGCGCTGGCCCAGACCATTCCGGTGTCGGGGGGCACCTACAGCCAGAACTTCGACACCCTGTCGAACACGGCCGGCAGCACCACCAACAGCACTCTGCCCGCGGGCTGGCTGTTGAACGAAACCGGCGGCGGCGCCCGCGACAACGAGCAATATGCCGTCGATACCGGCGCCAGCAACACTGGCGATTCTTACAGCTACGGCGCGGCCGCCAGCACCGAGCGCGCGCTGGGCAGCGTACGCAGCGGCACGCTCATAGCATCCTACGGCGCGTGCTTCAGCAATGCGACCGGCGCCAGCCTGCTCAATTTCGACGTCGGCTATACCGGCGAAGAATGGCGCCTGGGCACCGCAGCCCGCGCCGACCAGCTCGACTTCCAATACAGCCTCGACGCCACTTCGCTGACCACCGGCACTTGGGTCGACGCCAACGCGCTGGACTTCGTCAGCCCGAACACCGCCACGGTCGGCGCGAAGGACGGCAACGCCGTCGGCAACCGCACCACGCTGGCGGCCACCATCAACGGCCTGAACATCGCCAACGGCGCGACCTTCTGCCTCCGCTGGAACGATGCCGACGGCACCGGTGCCGATGATGGTCTGGCGATCGACGACTTCTCGCTGAGTGTCGGCGGCGTCGGCCTGCCGCTGGTCTCGGTCAGCGACGTCAGCGCGTTCGAAGGCGACAGCGGCACCAGCGTCATGAACTTCGGCTTCGGCCTGAGCTCGCCTGCCGGCATCGGCGGCGTGACCATCCAGTACGCTACCGCCGATGGCACCGCGACCGCGGGCAGCGACTACGTGGCCGCCGCCGGCACCGCCACCATCCCGGCGGGTGCCACCGCCACCACAGTCGCCATCACCATCAACGGCGATACGGTGGCCGAGCCCAACGAAACCTTCTTCGTCAACATCACCGGCGTCACAGGTGCTGTCGTCTCGGACGGCCAGGGGCTGGGCACGATCCAGAACGACGACGTCACACTCGTTCCGATCGCGCAGATCCAGGGCAGCGGCCTGATTTCGCCGCTGAACGGCAGCATCGTCACTACCGAAGGCATCGTTACCGCACAGAAGTTCAACAACGGCTTCTTCCTGCAGACCGCCGACGCGCAGGTCGACGGCAACCCGGCAACCTCCGAAGGCATCTTCGTCTTCACCTCGACTGCGCCGCCGGCCACTGCCGCGGTAGGCAATCGGGTCCGCGTTACCGGCACGGTCGCCGAGTTCACGCCCGCGACCAACCTCAACCAGCAGTCGATCACTCAGTTCACTCTGGTCACCTCAATCCAGGTCGTCGCCACCGGCGTTGCCCTGCCGGCTCCGATCGAGCTGACCAGCGCCGATTTCGGCGCCACCGCGTTGCCGGGCACCGCCGAGAAGTTTGAAGGCATGCGCGTCAGCGCCGCCCGCAGCCGCGTAGTCGCTGCTTCCGAAGGCAACATCAGCGAAGCCGCGGCCACCTCCACCACCACCGGCGTTTTCCACGTGGTGCTGTCGGGTGTCCCCCGTCCGTTCCGCGAAGCCGGCATCGGCATCCTCGATGCGTTCCCGATCCCGGCCGGCAAGACCCCGCCGCGCTTCGACACCAATCAGGAACGCCTGATGGTGCGCAGCCGTGGCCAGGTCGGCGCAACCCCGATCGCGCTCGACGCGGACGCCGAAATTACCAACATGGTCGGCGTGCTGGATTACTTCTCCGGCACCTGGGCGCTGCTGCCCGACGCCGCTACGCCGCCCACCGTCGTCGGCGGCAAGACGCCCGAGGCCGTGGACACCGCGCGATACGAAGACGTCACCATCGGCGCCTTCAACCTGCTGCGCTTCTTCGATGAAGTGAACGACAGCAATGGCGGCCCGACGATCAACGCCGCCGCGCTCGACAAGCGGCTGACCAAGACCTCGCTGGCGATCTGCGACTTCCTCAAGACGCCCGACATCCTCGGCGTGGTCGAAGTCGAGAACCTGCGCGTGCTGGGCCTGCTGGCCGACCGCATCAACGCCACCTGCGCCAGCGCCCCGGCTTACGTGCCGTATCTGGTGCAGGGCAACGACGTCGGCGGCATCAACGTCGGCTTCCTGGTCAGCAACCGCAGCCTGGGTGCCGTCAACCGCGTCCAAGTGGTCGAAGTGGTCCAGTTCGGCAAGAACACCCTGTTCACCAATCCCGACGCCTCCACCAGCCTGCTCAACGACCGTCCGCCGCTGATGCTGCGCGCGATCGTCAAACAGGACAACGGCGCGTCCTTCCCGGTCACTGTCTTCGTCAACCATCTGCGTTCGCTCAACGGCATCGACGACAACACCCCGGGCAGCAGCGGCTGGGCGACCGACAGCGAGCGCGTGCGCGCCAAGCGCGCCCAGCAGGCGGTGTTCCTGGCCAACCTCGTCGAATCGCGCCAGCAGGCCGATGCGGGCGAGCGCATCGTGCTGGTCGGCGACTTCAACGCCTTCGAGTTCAGCGATGGCTATGCCGACGTGATGGGCATCCTCCGCGGCGACGAAGCGGCCGAACCGAACGTGCTGACCTACGCCGCCAGCCCGATCACCGCGCCGCTGGTCGATGGCTCCGCGTTCATCATCGATCCGCTGGAACGCTATTCGTACGTGTTCGCGGGCAACGCGCAGACACTCGACCACGTGCTGGTGAACGAAGGAACGATACTGGGCGCAGCCGACCTAGTGGTTGACCACGCCCGCATCAACGCCGACTTCGGCGTGCACAACTACGGCGTCGCCGGCAACGCGATCCGCGTGTCCGATCACGACCCGGTGCGTCTGGCGATCAGCGTGGCGGATTTCCGCACCGCCGATCTGTCGATCACCGCCGCGGCCACACCGGCCACGGTCGCGGGTGGCGCCATCGCCACCTTCACCGCCAACGTCAGCAATGCCGGCCCGAACAAGGCCGCATTCCCAAGCGTGGCGCTGGTGTTCGACGCGCTGGTCGCGGTGACGGTCACCGCACCGGCCGAGTGGACCTGCGCCGCGCCGGTCCAGGCCGGCGGCACCACCACCGTGACCTGTACCACCACCTCGCTGGAGAACAGCGGCCAGGCCGCGTTCAGTGCGGCAGTGACCGCACCGTCGCTGCCGACCGCCAGCACCCTGCAGATGGCGGCGGCCGTGGCTTCGCAGAGCCGCGACCGCAGCAACAGCGACAATAGCGCCACCGCCAGCGTGGCCGTCAACGCTGTCGCTCTGCCGAACGCCGACCTCGCCGTGCGCCTGATCGGTGGTCCGGTCAATACCATCCCCGCCGGCGGCATCGCGACGGTGGTGGCCCAGGTCCGCAGCAACGGCCCCAGCGCGACCTCGCAGCCCACGACGACCTTCACCGGCAACGTCGCCGCCAACCGCGCCTCGGTCGTTCCGCCGGCCGGTTGGAGCTGCGTGCCGGGTTCGCTCGGCAACGGCAACTTCAACACCGTGTGTACCGCCGCCGGCAGCTTCGCCAGCGGCGCCCGTGTCAACTTCACGTTGAACGTCACCGCGCCGAACGTGCAGGGCCAGCCCACGCTCACCTTCAGCGCGACCGTCGGCGCCACCGCCACCAGCGATCCGCTGTCGGTCAACAACAGCGCGGGCCGCACGCTGCAGGTGACCGGCGCACCGGTGACCATACCGGGTGAGTCCGGCGCCGGCGGCTGATCGACAAGGCTGATCGGGCGAGGCTGACGGCCGACGTCCTTCGCGACACCCAGAAGCGCGGCTCCGGCCGCGCTTCTTTTTTTGCGCGAGGCTTTCTGCGGGCGGCGACGTGTACGCCATACGCGTCCGCACGCGATCGGTCATGACGCGCTGCGCAACGAAGGCTTCCGGCAGAGCAGGTATGATTCGCGCAACCGACGCATGAGACCCCCCGCACGATGACCGTCGCAGCACGTTTCGAAATCGAATACCTGCAGTACCTCGGCCCGGACGGCACGCTGGTCGCCGAGCCGCCCGCCGCCTTCGCCGATCCCGCCACGCTGCTGCCGCTGTTCAAGCAGATGCTGTTCGTGCGCACCTTCGACAGCAAAGCAATCGCACTGCAGCGCACCGGCAAGCTTGGCACCTACGCCGCCTGCTTGGGTCACGAAGCCACCCACATCGGCATCGGCGCGTCGATGCGTCCCGAGGACGTGTTCGCGCCCAGCTATCGCGAATATGGTGCCCAGTTCATGCGCGGCGTGCGCCCGCGCGAAGTGCTGTTGTACTGGGGCGGCGACGAACGCGGCAACGACTTCGCCGGGCCGAAGCACGATTTCTCGTGGTGCGTGCCGATCTCCACGCAGTGCCTGCACGCGGCCGGCGCCGCGTTGGCATTCAAGCTGCGCAAAGAACCGCGCGTGGCCGTAACCACCTGCGGCGACGGCGGCAGCTCGAAGACCGACACCTACGCCGCGATCAACTCGGCCGGCGCCTACACCCTGCCTTTCGTGCAGTGCATCATCAACAATGGCTGGGCGATTTCCGTCCCCCGCGCAGCGCAGACCGGCGCGCCGACGCTCGCACAGAAAGGCATCGCCGGCGGCCTGCACTGCCTGCAGGTGGACGGCAACGACATCATCGCGGTGATGGAAGGCATGCGCCTTGCGCTGGACCGCGCGCGCAGCGGCGGCGGCGGCAGCGTCATCGAATTCATGACCTATCGCCTGCACGACCACACCACCGCCGACGACGCCCGCCGTTATCGCGGCGAGGAAGAAGTGAAAGCCGCGTGGGCGCGCGAGCCGGTCACACGGCTGCGTACGTATCTCACCACCGCGGGCCTGTGGGACGAGACGCAGGAAAGCGCATGGGCCGACGAGTGCGGAAGACTGGTCGACATCGAAATCAACGCCTATCTGGAAACCCCCGTGCAGCCCGTGAGCGCGATGTTCGATTTCCTCTACGCCGACTTGCCGCTGGATCTGCAATTACAACGCGCCGAAGCCATCGCCGCGGAGGGCCGCAAGCATGGCTGATGCAGCGATTACTTCTTCTCCGATCACACTCATCGAAGCCATCACCCAGGCGCTCGCCTACGCCATGCGCGCCGACGAGCGCGTGCTGGTGCTGGGCGAGGACGTGGGCGTGAACGGCGGCGTATTCCGCGCCACCGCCGGTCTGCAGCAGATCTTCGGCCCGGAGCGCGTG
>JAYUIZ010000522.1:0-1922 GCA_043765595.1 Lysobacter sp.
ATGCGCTGATGAGCCTGGTGCACGGGCCGCTGTCGGATGCGATCGGCCGGCGCCGGGTGATCCTCGGCGGTCTGACGGTATTCGCGCTGGCCTCCATCGGCTGCGCGCTGGCCACCAGCCTGCCGACGCTGCTGGCCTTCCGCGCGCTGCAGGGCATGTCCGCGGGGGTGGGGCTGATCGTCGGTCGCGCGGTGATCCGCGATGTGTACCAGGGTCCGTACGCGCAGAAACTGATGAGCCAGGTGTCGATGATCTTCGGCATCGCCCCGGCGGTGGCGCCGATCATCGGCGGCTGGATCCTGGGCTGGGAACGCTGGCCGGCGATCTTCTGGTTCCTGGTGCTGTTCGCGGTGCTGCTGTTGACGGCCACTTGGATCGCCCTGCCGGAAACCCATCCGCCCGAGGCGCGGTTCCGGCCGTCGCCGAAACAACTGCTGCGCAATCACGCGTATATCCTGCTCAACGGCCGCTTCCAGCGTTTCGCGGTGGCCGGCGGCTTCAATTTCGCGGCGCTGTTCCTGTACATCGCATCGGCGCCGGCCTTCGTGCTGGATCACCTGAAACTGCAGCAGGACCAGTTCGGCTGGTTCTTCGTACCGACCATCGCCGGCATGATAATCGGCTCGTTCCTGTCCGGCCGCGCGGCGGGGCGGATCAGCGGCACGCGGCTGGCCGGGATAGGATTCGCGATCTGCGGATTGGCCGCGGTCATCAACATCGCCTACAACCTGTGGGTGCCGCAGCCTTCGATGCCGTGGGCGGTGGTGCCGATGGCGATCAACGCCCTGGGCATCGCGCTGGTGTTCCCGATCCTCACCCTCGCGATCATCGACATGTACCCGCGCCAGCGCGGTGCGGCTTCGTCGCTGCAGGCCTTCACCAGCCTGATCCTGCAGTCGACCGTCGCCGGCGTGTTCTCGCCGCTGCTCAGCCACAACACGCTCTGGCTGGCGCTGGGCGCCGCGTTCTGCACATTGGTCGGTTTTGTGTTCTGGTGGTGGGAAGTCACGCATACGCGGCTGCCGCCGGAACCGGAGTCCGAGTCGATGCCGGTGGATACGCCGGCTTTGTGATGCCGGATTTCGCTTACGGTGGGGGCTTGCGGCGCCTTGTACGAAACGGAACACCCACCAGCAGTGCGATCGAGCCGGTGAGTGTGCAATCATGCATGACATGGACATGCGCAGGCAGAACACCATGATCATGCATGTTCGTGCGCGCATCGCAACTTAGAGCATCACAACTCAGATAGGAGATCAGAGATGAAAAAGAGCATTCTCGGGGGTTCTTGCGCCGTCATTTTCGCGCTAGGCATGAGCCTCAGCGGCCCTGTAGCGGCGGATCCTCCGCATGCCTGCGGCCCAGAAAATCAAGGTGAAACATGGAATGTTGTCTACGGCGGCTGGCAAGGCACGAGTACGATCTACGTGTTTCAATGCTGGGCATCGAACTGGGTTCTGATGGATATTCAGTACTGTTCGCCGTATGGCTGCATCAGTCCGTGATCATGCAAGCGCGAGAAGATTGGGGCACCCGCAATCTGATCAGCGATATGGGAAATGCGATCACGGTGAATGGATCCAGATAGCCAAGTTGCAGTCAGACAGTCCCTAGGAACAGGACAGCGGCCGCAAGCGCCGAGGCGGGCGAAGCCTTGAAAGAATCGACTATCCGCCAGTGCGCGATCACCGCGCACGACGCGGACACAGCGCAGAGAATCAGGACATCGATGCTTGTGCTGGCTTCCGAGGTGTCCGCTCCCGTCGTCAGTGCCGCTTCCACAGCCAGCGCAGCGGTAATCCCGCGATCACCAGCACCGCACCCCACGCCAGCGCATTCGCGCCGGTGCCGAGCAGCGCGTACACGCTGTACAGTAGCGCCAGCGCCGCGACCACGCGGCCGTGCCCGCCGAGTTTCAGCCA
>JAYUIZ010000523.1:0-5302 GCA_043765595.1 Lysobacter sp.
CTGGCGCCGGAGCGCCGCGGCGACCTCGCCCGCTTCGGCATGCGCGCGGTGCTGGGCGGCTCCATCGCCACCCTGATGACCGCGACGATTGCCGGTGTGCTGATCCATTTGCGTTGATCCACTTGCGTTGATCGCTGTATGTGACCGGCCGCCTGCCCGCCCCCGCGGAGCAGGCGGCCCGGAATCCAACTCCATCCGCTTCATCCGTCATTCCATCCCTGTTCCACCCCCGACACCTCCGGAGCGATCCGGGGGTGTCTTTTTCAGAGCGCATCGAAATGTCCAACGCTTCTTCCGGTAGCCCGCAGGTCGTCATCGTCGGCTCGTTCAATGTCGATCATGTCTGGCGCACCGACGCCCTGCCGCAGCCCGGCGCCACCCACAGCGGCGATTACGCCAGCGGCCCCGGCGGCAAGGGCTTCAACCAGGCCACCGCAGCCGCGCGCAGCGGCGCCGCAACTGCGTTCCTGTGCGCGCTGGGCGACGACGTGGGCGGGCAGCTGGCGCGTACGCTGGCCACCGCCGACGCCATCGATCTGCGCGACCAGCGCAGCGATGCGCCCACCGGCACCGCCGGCATCTTCGTCGACGCCCAAGGCCGTAACAGCATCGTCATCGGCCCCGGCGCCAACGCGGCGCTGACCAGCGGGTTCATCGAAGCCCAGACCGCAGCGATCGCGGACGCAGCCGTCACCCTGGCGCAGCTGGAATCGCCGTTGGATAGCGTCGCGACCGCGCTGCGTCTGGCGCGCGAGGCAGGACGGATCGCGATCCTCAACCCGGCCCCGGCGAACGTAGTGGTGCCGCGCGAGCTGCTGGCGCTGGCCGACGTACTCACCCCGAACGAAACCGAATGCGCCGGCCTGTTCGCCCGCCACCTCGGCGAGCGCATCGACGGCGAAGCCATCGCCAGCCTCGATTCGCCGCGCCTGCACGCACTGTGCCGCGACTTGTTGCCTGGCGGCACCGTGGTGGTGACTTTAGGCGCCGCCGGCTGCTTCGTCTCCCATCCCGACAACGCCACCCGCGGCGACGACAGCGCTTGGTACCGGCTGTCCGCCGAACCGGCAAACCCGGTCGACACCACCGGCGCCGGCGACGCCTTCAACGGCGCGCTGGCCGCAGCGCTGGCGCAGCGCCCGGGCGCAGCATTCAACACCCACCTGCGCGAAGCCAACCGCTACGCCGCGCTGTCCACCGAACGCCCCGGCGCGGCGCTGTCGATGCCCACCCGTGAGGCGCTGGACGCGCGATTCCCCGGGTAGATGCCGCTCAGCAACTGTTTTCGCCGCAAACCGCTGCTACGCTCGGCTTTGCCATACAAAGCAGAAACGGGATCGCGTTCGTGAAGAGGAACATTCAGGACCTTGCACGTTACAAGCGAAGGACCTCAGCTAACAGCTTGTCAAGCTTAGACAATGGGAGTGTCAAAAGTGAAAGTATTTTCGTATAAGAGCGAAAAAAAAGAGCTGCTATTCGTTCTTGTGCCCGTCGGCACAGATGTCAATTTAGTTTTACCGCCAGACATTAAAGCTGCGGTGGGGGCACTTACCCTCAACAAGGAATTTGAACTTGATATCTCACAGCCACGGGCTGGCTTGGATGTAGCAGAAGCAATCAAGGAGATTCAATCCAAGGGGTATCACATAAATCAAGCCAAGATCACCATTACTACCTGGGCTGGCGGTGAAAACGGTCCAATCATCGGGCAACGAGAGATACCTCTGGCCTGATAGTTAGTTCAATCCAACCCCGTATTGGTGCGACTTAACTCTAGCTGCATCCTTAATCTGAAGGAGGACAACGGCCAGACCATCGGCATCAGCCAGATGTACGTAGACGCCAAGGGCCGAGACGACGGTATCGCTTCGGTGAAGGCCAGTGCGCCCGGGGCGGAAACCGTCAACGAGGCGGGTTGAGCCTCACGAGCAGACAACGCATGTCATCCCGAACGCATGTGAGGGATCTGCTTTCGACCTTCACGAAATGAAGCAGATCCCTCACCCCGATAAAGCAGGGGTTCGGGATGACAGCTAAAATCCGCCGATGCAGATCGGCCGCTACCGTATCGAACCGCGCGTGATCCTGGCCCCGATGGCCGGGGTCACCGACAAACCGTTCCGGCAACTGTGCAAGCGGCTCGGTGCGGGTCTGGCGGTGTCGGAAATGACAATTTCCGATCCGCGCCTGTGGCACACCCGCAAATCGCAGCACCGGATGGACCACGACGGCGAGCCCGCGCCGGTCAGCGTGCAGATCGCCGGCACCGATCCGCAACTGCTGGCCGATGCCGCGCGTTACAACGTCGATCACGGCGCACAGTTGATCGACATCAACATGGGCTGCCCCGCGAAGAAAGTCTGCAACGCCTGGGCGGGCTCGGCGCTGATGCGCGACGAAGCGCTGGTGGCGCGAATCCTGGGCGCGGTGGCGAACGCCGTCGACGTGCCGGTGACGCTGAAGATCCGCACCGGCTGGGCCGCCGGCCAGCGCAATGCGCCGGTGATCGCGAAGATCGCCGAGCAGTCCGGCATCGCCGCGCTCACCGTGCACGGCCGCACCCGCGACCAGCAGTACACCGGCACGGCCGAGTACGACACCATCGCCGAAATCAAATCCATGCTGCGCATCCCGGTGATCGCCAACGGCGATATCGACTCGCCGGAGAAAGCGCGTTTCGTGCTCGACAGCACCCGCTGCGACGCAGTGATGATCGGCCGCGCCGCGCAAGGCCGACCGTGGATCTTCCGCGAGATCGCGCACTACCTCGCCACCGGCGAGACGCTGCCGCCGCCATCGCTGACCGAGATCCGCGACATCCTGCTGGGCCACCTGGATCACCTGCACGCGTTCTACGGCGAACATCAGGGCGTGCGCATCGCGCGCAAGCATCTGGGCTGGTATGCGAAGGATCGCCCGGAACATTCCGATGTGCAGCGCGCCGCGTTCCGTGCGGTGGTCAATCGTGCGCAGACCGCCGAGACGCAGCGCCGGCTCACCTGCGATTATTTCGATGCACTGATCGCAGGCGTGGCGCCGGAACTGCCGGCGGCGGCGTAATGACGAGCATCGTGGGCCGTTAATCCCAATACAAGACATCGACATGAATGACGACAAACACACCTATCTCCACGGTTTCTCCAGCACCGAGCAGTCGCGGCTGGTGAAACAGGCGCGGATCGCCGAATCGACGATCTTCCGCAACATCGACTACACCGGCGCCAAGCAGCTGCTGGAAGTCGGCAGCGGCGTGGGCGCGCAGACCGAGATCCTGTTGCGGCGTTTCCCCGAACTGCACGCGACCTGCGTCGATCTCAACGATGCGCAACTGGCCGCAGCGCGCTCGAATCTCGGCGGCATGCCGTGGCTGGACGGCCGCTACGCGCTGCAGCAGGCCGACGCTACCGACCTGCCGTTCGAGGCGCGCAGCTTCGACGCCGCATTCCTGTGCTGGGTGCTGGAGCATGTGCCGTCGCCTGCGCGGGTGCTCGCCGAAGTGCGCCGCGTGCTGTCGCCGGGCGCGCCGGTGTACATCACCGAAGTGATGAACGCCTCGTTCCTGCTCGATCCGTATTCACCGAATGTGTGGAAATACTGGATGGCGTTCAACGATTTCCAGCACGAAAGCGGCGGCGACCCGTTCGTCGGCGCGAAGCTAGGCAACCTGCTGCTGGCCAGCGGATACCGAAACGTAAGCACCGAGATCAAGACCTTCCACTTCGACAACCGCGAACCGGCGCGGCGCAAGATGATGATCGCGTATTGGGAGGAACTGCTGCTGTCGGCAGCCGATCAGCTGACCGCAGCCGGCTGCGTCACCAACGAAGTGGTCGACGGCATGCGTCGCGAAATGCATGAGGTGCAGAACGACCCGAACGCGGTGTTCTTCTATTCGTTCGTGCAGGCGCGGGCGGTGGCTTAGTGAGCGCGATCTGGTCGGCAAAAAATCGTCGGGCCGCCGCCAGAAATGCCATTCGCCCCGGTCGGATTCGGATTCGCCGTTAAGAGCGTCCACTGCAGGGCAAACCGGCGAGTCGTCGTCCGCGCGTCCATAGGCCACGGTGCGGCAACGCTACAATCCAAAGGCCCGGCCCATCGACCCGCACACGCATGCCATCGTTTCTGATCGAATTCGGTATCGGCTTTTCGCTGGCAGCCTCGGTGCTGCTGCTTCTGGTGATGATCACGAATACCCACGATCTGCCGATGCCGCAGGCTTCGCGCGTTGGCGGCGGGATCATGCTGGCCGGCCTTTGCCATACCCAGTGGATCCATTTCCTTGCCCTGCGCGGCGAGGGTGAGCTCTGGGGCGGACTCGCTTATGGCCTGATCCTGGCTGCCCATAGCGCCGGCTTTTACTGGCTTCTGTTGGGCATGCTGCGTCCGCCGAAGACGCGTTGGCATCCGCTGGAATGGGGTCTGCCCTTGCTCCCGGCGTTGACGATCGCCGCGTTGCCGACGCGCTACGGGCCTGTCGTGGCATTGGCCGGTGGCGTCGCCATCACCGCCCACATCGGGATGCTGCTTTACCGCGTGCGTACCCAGCGTCGCCACTTCCGGATCGAACTGCGCACGCTCGTGGTGTTCGGCCTGATGGCCCTGGCCCTGGTCGGACTTGGGTTTTCGGCGCCTGTGCTCGGCTGGCGCACGTTCGCCGCTGCGTACGCCGCGCTAATCTCGGCCGGGTTTTTGCTGGTGCTGTATCTGCTGCTGCGATTCCCGGATCTCGCCCGCAAGACCGAAGAGGCGGTCACTACGGCCTATGCCGTGTCGACGTTGGGCAAAGTGGACATCGAACGCGTCCTGGCGGCGCTTCGCCGGTCGTTCGAACAAGAGCATCTTTATCGCGATCAGGACCTGAGCCTGTCCCGGCTTGCCGAGCAGCTCGATCTGAGCGCCCATCAGCTCTCGGAGCTGATCAATACCCAGCTCGACATCAGCTTCCCCCGGCTGGTGCGGCAATATCGTGTCGAGGCCGCAAAGCGGATGCTGATCGACGAACCGCGCGCCAGCGTGCTGTCGGTGGGGCTCTCGGTGGGATTCAACAGCCAGTCCAGTTTCTATAGCGCCTTCAAGGATGTCACCGGCACCGTGCCAAGCCGGTACCGCACGCGCACCACCAGCGCGGACGCCCGGAACCAGGACGCATCGGCGCTGACATGATCATTCTGGAGACTTTCAAGCCATTGAATGTGATAAGAAAAATAGAAAAGAAACCGCGACATGGTTCGATATGATCAATCCGGAGGCGGGCATGAGGTGAGGCTCGTCAGGATGACGGTCAGACATCAACCACTCACCC
>JAYUIZ010000524.1:0-1910 GCA_043765595.1 Lysobacter sp.
GTGGCTGCTTTGCGGGAACGATTTGAGTCTATTCGGCGATCTGCGGCCGGGTGTTAACTTCCCGTGAGTCGATCCGCGGCCGATGTGGACTGCGTCGCATTACGTCGCAGCGGGCTCATGAAAACGGGTGTGGAACTGCGCCTGCGTCCACGCTTCCACCCGGCCATCGGCCACCATCAGGATGCGGTCTGCGCTGCGGATGGTTTCAGGCCGATGGGCGATGATCAGCCGGGTAATGCGCAGCGCGGCAATCTCCGCATTGATTTTGCGCTCCCGCGCGACATCCAGATGACTGGTCGCTTCGTCCAGTACCAGGATGTCGGGGTTGCGGAACAGCGCGCGCGCCAGCAGCACCCGCTGTTTCTGTCCGCCCGACAGCGCCGAGCCCATGTCGCCGACCAGGGTTTCATAACCCATCGACATCGCAGCGATCTCGTCGTGGATGCCGGCGCGGCGCGCGGCTTCGTTCACCGCTTCGGGCTGCGCGTCGGGATCGAAGAATGCGATGTTGTCGGCGACCGATCCGGCGAACAGCGCGTCGTCCTGCATCACTGCGCCAACCCGCGCGCGATAATTCGACAGGCCGTAGCGGCCGATGTCGATACCGCCGATGCTGATCGTGCCCGCGTCCGCGGGCAGTAGACCCAGCAGCAGCTTCGCCAGCGTGGTCTTGCCCGCGCCGGACGGGCCGACGATGGCGACCGATTCGCCAGCATCGATGCGGAAACTGCAGTCGCGCATCACCCATGCTTCGTCTTCGCCGTAGCGGAAACTCAGGCCTTCCACGTCCAGGGAGGGCTCGGGCGACGGCCCGGCATACTCGCCTGCGCGGTCTCGTTCGGGCGGCTGCTGCGCGATATCGGCGATGCGTCGCGCGTGCACGCCGAGCAGGCGCAGGTCGATGAATTTGTCGATCAATCCACCGGCGCGGGTGGCGAACATGTCGGCGTAGGCGATGCACAACACCAGTGTGCCCGCGGTCATCGCGCCGTCCAGCGCCATGCGCGCGCCGATCCAGATCAACAGCACCCGCTGCGCGCCGAACACCAGCTTCGACAGCGCCGAAAAGGTCGCGGTCGCGCGGCGCACCGCCGCATCCTGCCGCGCGGCGTCGTTGGCCGCGTTCGCCAGCCGCGCGCCGCGTTCGGCATGCCGGTTGGCGAGTTTGATCGCCTGCACGCCGTGCACCGATTCGATCAAAAACGACTGCTGACGCGCGAGGCTGGCCAGGTAGCCTTCCTTCAATCGCCAGAGTCGTTTGTAACTCCACGCGCGCAGCAGCGCGTACACCGCGAATCCCGTCACCACCCAGGCCGTGAGCGTCGGCGAATAGACCAGCAGCAGCGCCAGTACCAGCACCACGGTCAGCCCGTCGAGCAGGGCTTCGACGAAACTCGTGCTCAGCGTCTGCTGCACGCTCTGCACCGACAGGAACCGCGACAGCACTTCGCCGACGCTGCGTTTGGCGAAGAACGTCAGCGGCAGCCGCAGCAGATGACTGGCCAGATGCGTCGACCATTGCGCCTCGAACGCCGCGGCAATGTCGGCCACCACCCAGCCGCGCACCGCGGCGATGACGCTCTGGAAAACCACGGCCGCGAGAAAACCCAGCGCCAGCAGGGTCAGCAATTCGGTATCCGCCGACACCAGCACGCGGTCGATCACCCACTGCATCGACATCGGCAGCAGCAGGGTGAACAGCTCCAGCGCGACGGCGAGCGAGAACACCTGCACCAGCGCGCGGCGCCAGCCTGTAACGTCGCCGATCAGTGCGCGCAGGCGGATCGGTTCGCGTGCGCGTACCGGCTGGAAATCCTGCTGCGGCGTGAGTTCCAGCACGATGCCGGTGAAATGGCGGCCGAGTTCCGCCAGCGGCATCGTCACCGCACCGCGTGCCGGGTCGTGGAGTT
>JAYUIZ010000525.1:0-5289 GCA_043765595.1 Lysobacter sp.
TGGGCATCGATCATTCTCAAATTCGACAATGCCGACTATCACGAATATGCTGACTTCGCCGCTGTTTGTGGCATGACGCTTCGTGAGTATCAAGACGCGTTCAAGACGCTTGGCTTTCAAGAGAAATTGGATGTCGACAATGCGGGTCGGTTGTTGGCAGCTAACTACACGGCCGATAATTTCTTCATTGTCGTGAAGCCCGGAATGAAGAATGACCAGGACGACAAGGCGAACCCGTCCTGTGTCCAGCGTATTGAATTGATGAACAGAAAGAACGGAGGCTAAGCATGGCCTCGCCAACTCCAAATGCGCAGCTTGAAGCTGCGCTGGTTCAATTTGGGCAGCAGCCAGGCGTGTCTGCCGACCAGCAAGCGCAGTTGAGATCCGCCATCACGACCGATGCACGCCTGCTTGGACAAATGAACCAGGCGGCGCAAGCGGCGCATCTGCAAGGCTTTGCGCTGCCAGCGACGGGTAGCACAACGCCCAATCATGCCGGTCAATACGATATTCAAACCGGTATCGTGTCATTGCCAGCGACTGCGTTTCAGTCGACAGGAACTGCGCCGAGCGCGGACTTGAAAGCGGTCATGCAAGTGCAGGAAATGACCATCCGTTTCGGGAACAGCACCTATACCGATCCGCCGCAAGCTGGCGCCACGACACCGCCGGCCACGCATCCTGTCAGTCAGGACATGCTGGATAACTTGCAGAACACGATCAACGGCTCGCCAGTCCTCGCCGAAGAGGTCAAGAAGGCCGCGACGACCCGCGATCCAGGTGCAAGTCCACGGGCCATGCTGTTGGAGAACTTTGACTTCGTTCCTGCGAACATGCACGCGGGTGGCACCTACGACGGCCGCAGCCATAGCATGAATGTGCCAGCGCTTGGATTGCAGACGCGCACAGCAACCAATCCACAAGGCAATTTCAATGCCGACGACATGACGTTCGTAATCGGGCACGAAATCCAACACGGCTTCAATCACCCAGCCAAGGCACAGGCAGGCGTCGCATTCGCTCAGCAAGTGGGTCAGGTTGTGAACAGCGCCGCTGTCGTCCACGATTACACCGCGCCTGTCCGCAACTATATCCAGGCAGGGCGCGATGACGAGGCCAAAGCGGAGATCGCTGGCTGGAATGCTGTATTGAGCCGTCAACAGCAAATCAACCCGAACATGAATTTGACGACGATGCAGGGCTTGCAGACGATGAGTCGTCAGCACGACTTTATCGAGCTCGACTCTGCAACGAATACTGTCGTCGCGAAGTCTGGCCTAACATTCAACCCCGACAACACCCTTTCACAGAGTCCAGCAAACATCGCTGCGATGGGCCAGCATTACTTCAACCGACCCGATCCGGCCAGCGCCCAGCCTGGCCAACGATCAGTCAATATCGGTGAAAGCGGAAAAACCGACTACACGAACTACTACGGCACCGGCGCGATCGAAACGATTATCCAAGCCGAACGGCAGCATGCCCAGCATCACCCTGGCGTCGTGCATAAGCTGACGATCGACATGGCCGGGATCGGATTGAAAGAGAACCTGATGGAGCAGGAAGGGATCAGGATCCAGATCAACAAGGCGACACCGCAGCCGTATTACGACACCAGCCAGACGCCAACCGCACGAGGCAACTTCCACCACACGCAAGACGGAAGCGTGAACGCTCAGCACGATCACCAGCATGTGCCGATCGCGCCGTCGATGTCAGCGCCGGCTGGGCGAAACGGCAGGGCGGACGAACGAAGCCGACCGCCAATGGAAGAGGGGAAGCCTGAGCGGACCGGTGCGATGCTACTCGACAATCCCACGCACCAGAACCATTCGATGTATGCGACCTTGCTCGGAGCGGTGAACGAGCGCGACAAAGCACTGGGCAGGGAGCCGGACGAGATCAGCCGACAACTGGCAGGCGGTCTGGTCGAGAAAGCTCGCGAACGTGGATTGGATACGATCGGTGCGGCGAAATTCATACCCGATGGGACCAAGGTTGGGATGACCGACACGGCGGACCTGTCTGCACCTTGCGCGAAAACCGCGGTGGGGGATGTCGGCCAACTGGCCGGACAGAAGCTGTCGCAAAGCAGCGAGAACGTGGCGACGATCAACCAGCAACAGGCGCTCGAACAAAGTCTTAAACCGCCGGCGCCAACGCAGGGCATGGACGGGCCGGATGGGCCGGCACTGAAGGGGCCGCGGTTGGTTTGAGCTGGGACTCTGGTTGACGTTGATGCAAGCTCATTTTGTGCGCTACGCTCCGCTTTCCCGAGGAACCATTTCGGGAACCATTTATTGCCCTGTCCGATGCGGTAAGCGATTGATCGGTAAGGGAAGAGGGTGTTGGGGTTCGATTCCCATCACCCGCTCCAACTGCTCCATAACCCTGCCATAAGTGGCTTGATTTGTAAAGGGTTTTTGGTGTTCTAGAGCCCTAAAACGATCCCTTTCCAGGTATCGTTTTAGGTATCGTTCAACATGCCAAAACCGCTGTTTTTGCACCGACCTAGCGGGCTCTATGCCCGCTTTCTTGTGCCTGCTGACCTACGCGCCCAGGTCGGGTCCCGCTTTCTGGTTCGCTCGCTGCGCTTGCCCCCTGGGGACGCTGCCCGTTTCGCTGCTGCCCGTCTTGGTCTGGCACTATCGGAAGCGTTCAACACGATGCGCAGGGGGCGACACGTGGACCTAAAGAAAGCACTCAAGGCTGCACATGGGGCAGGGGTGTGGGATTGGAGCGTGCAATCGCTCACGCTTCCCAACGGCACCAAGCTAGAGGGCGTCCAAGTAGACGGCCCGGAAGACCACGCGCTCTTTGCGCAGGCCCTGGACGACATTGGGCGGCTGGATGGCCCAGTGGTGGCCGCGCCCGCTGCGGTAGCGGCTAAGGACGTGCCTTGGCTGTCGTATGCCATCGACGTGCATCTAGCTGACTTGGTGGGGAGCTCTCGCGACCCCAAGACGGTGATGGAAAGCCGCCACACGCTGCGGGTTTTCTTGGGGGTGGTGGGTGACCTCTCCACCGCCGAGCTCACGCAAGCTCACGTGCGCGCCTTCACCGAAGCCGTGAAGCGTTGGCCAAGCAACGCGAGCAAGCGCGAGCCTTACCGCGGGCGCACAGTGAAAGACGTTCTGCGGCTTGCCGAACTCAACGACGAGCCCAGACCGGCGGAGCATACGCTCAACAAACACCGGCAGCGTCTAAGCGTTTTCATCCAGTGGTTGTTGCAGTCCCGCTTTCTTGCTGTGAATCCCATGGCGGGCTTGCCGGTCAACGAAGACCCGGACGCCGAAGCGGAAACAGGTAGGCCGTTCACCTCCGCCGAGCTGCAAGCCATCTTTGCGCCCGCGTCATTCTTGCCGTGGGCGTCCAAGTATCCGCATCGGTTCTGGGGACCTATGTTGGGCCTCTACACTGGCGCACGGGTGACGGAAGTCGCGCAGCTCTACGTGGTGGACGTGGAAACGGTGGACGGCGTGGCAGGCATTCACATCAACCGGCGCTTTGCTGGTCAGAAACTCAAGAACAAGCAATCCAGGCGCTTCGTTCCCTTGGCGAAACCGGTGCTGGATGCTGGCTTTCTCGGTTTCGTTGAAGAGGTGAAAGCGGCGAAACTGGAGCGGCTGTTTCCGCACTTGCCCAACGGCACCGGGCTAGGCTTCGGTCGCCAGTTGTCGCGCCAGTTTTCAACCTACATCAAGCGCGCGGGCGTGGTCGAATCAGGGCTAGCGTTCCATGCGTTCCGCCACACACTGGCGATATCTTTGGAAGATGCCATGGAGGAAGAGGAAGCCATTGCCCGCCTAACGGGGCACTTTCCCAAATCGCAAACGGTGCTGGCAAGGTTCTATCTGAAGCGCACCGATGTGATTGACCGCAAGACACTCCCCGACCGTGTAGCGACATTGGCGAAGTTCGCACCGCCCGTGGATCTGCCGCCCTACACGCCAGGGCAGTTTGCACAAGCGCTCAAAGAAGCCCCAGCGGAAACCGCAGCGCCCAAGCGTCAGCGGCCTTAACGTTTCTTGCCCTTGTTCTTCTTCATTCGTTTGCGCTGCTCAGCTTGTCGTGCTCGCTTTTCTGCGAGGGCCTTTTTGGCGACTGTATTCACGTTCAATCCGTGCAGGCCATAACCAGCGGCGGCTAAGAGTTTGTCAGCGGCGAGCATCGCCGCGCGGCGGGTCGGTTTGTCCATGCCCTGTTTTTAGCGCAGACTCGCCGCCGCGCAAGAGGCATTCCCATTTTTGCAAATCGTCGGGCCGATGCCGTTAGGCAGCCTGCGGCTTGGCTTGCATGTCACCCCGGAACGCGGCCACCTTGGCTGCTCCCCACAGATAAACCGGCAGATAAGTCAGCAGGGCACCAGCCCCGCAGGTGATGACCGTGAACGCAAAAAATGCCATCGACAGAAAGGGGAAAACCCGGTGCATAGCCCCGAACCCCCAGGCGCTGCGGAGGCCTCTCCCGCTGTTCAATGCAACCACGCACCGGCCAATCTTCAATACGTCCAGTGAGCCGTAGCCGCTAACCGTGGGGCTGGGATAGTGCCATTGTTCAAGCAGTTCATCTGGCACCACGGCTGTCCCGACAGGAACGCCGCCGATGGTTACTCGGGGGAAGATTTTGCATCGCCGTCCCAGTGTTGGCAGCCCGGCATAGTGCACATCCCCGGAGAAACGACCACCTTTCGAGTTCCCGAACCAAGCCCAGAGCGCCCCGCCAATGAGCGGCAGCACGACATAACCGATGCCGCTATTGAAAAGCAGCCACGCCACAAGCCCCACTGATTGGAGCCAGCCGGGCGCAGGCTGCGACGGCCCCCAGCCGCCATAGATGGATTGATTGAACAGCCAGCCAATCCCCACCATTACGATAAGGCTCACCATGAAACCAATGATGAAACGCTTCATGGTCAGGCTCCTTCCCAGCCCAGCACGGTATAGCCGTCGCCTTGCTTTCGGAATGTCATGGTGCCTTTCATGGCTTGGCTGGCCTGCTTGCTGTCTTGGCCGGGAGCCCGGCCCTGTGCGGTGACGGTGCCGCTTACCTGGCAGGCATACACTTCGCTCTGCACCGTGGGTTCGCACGCAATGGAGAAGTCTCCCCAGTCCTGGACCTCCATCGAGCTACCGGGGACATTCTCAGTCAGCTTTTCGAACTCAGACTGCACCACCCGCTTGGCATCATCCAGCCTTGGCCCCGGTTTGGTGCAACCGGTTATGGACAACAAAATGACCGCTAGCGCGGCCCAGAAACTCAGCTTCATGGCGTTCCCTTCTGTGAAGT
>JAYUIZ010000526.1:0-1904 GCA_043765595.1 Lysobacter sp.
GAAAAAATACCCTGCTGCAACATCAGCGCCGCACCGAAGGCCTGACCGGCTTCCGGTGGGCCTTCCTCGGCGGGCTGGAACACGAACATCACTTCGCCCGGCAGCTCATCTTTCACAGCCGCCAGCGCCGACGCCACGCCCAGCAGCATCGCCACATGCGCATCGTGCCCGCAGGCATGCATCACCCCGACCAGCTGACCGCGATAGGTACTGACCACCTTCGATGCGAACGACAGACCGGTCTGCTCGGTCACCGGCAACGCATCCATGTCCGCGCGGATCGCGATGCGCGGCCCCGGCTTGCCACCCTTGAGGATCGCGGTCACCCCAGTCGACGCAATCCCGGTGCGCGGCTGCAAACCCAGCGCCCGTAGCTGATCGGCGACCAGCTTCGCCGTGCGCACTTCATGCGTGCCCAATTCCGGATGCTGGTGGATGTCGCGACGCCATTCGACCATCTTCGACTGCAGGTTTTGCAGCGCTTGGATAGCGGCGTCGTCTTGCGCCTGCGCGTGGGGTGCGCTGCACAGCAGCAGAGCGATGGCGAGAAAGATATCTGTGTGGCGAGCGAAAGGCATGGAGGCTGATCCCGATAACGATGTCGCATGGTAGCGTCCGCGAGACACGCAGGAACTGCGCGAGCCACGATTTATTGACTCTGCCAACAGACGTTTGAAAGCTACATCCGTTCGTAGGAGGGCCTTCAGGTCCGATCTTTTCAGGCCACAAACCCGAACGAAAGCCTGCTCGGGGCTGAAGCCCCTCCTACGCAAGCACAGCCATTGAATTCAAACGTGATCTGATCCGCCAAAGCGCACCAAGGGGTCAGGCTAGGCGTGACCCAGAATGCGTATGGAAAGCCTGATTTCTTCAGCTGCCTGAGACCAGACGACTGCGCCTTGTATAGCGCCATCCCCATGCAGTACGTTCGCGATGTGTTCAATGGCATGGATCGGAACGATATGGCGATTAGCAACGGACGCGGCGACGAGAACAAGGAGCGGATTCGGCGCGAATGGAACCTGGTGCCGGTGTTGCACACCCGCTTGCTCAAGAGTCAATCGATCAAATGCTGTTGTGAGGTTGGCGTGAAGTCGACCTACTATCGTTTCGATGCAACGAACCGGATCAGTGGTAAGCGCGATGTATTGCTCGCGCATGCCCAGGGCTGTGCCAGGAAGCTAATGGGCATCGCGCCGACTATCGCCCATATTCCTCTGTTCGACCCACTCCAGGCTGCGCGGTTGGCGCATGGGGCACGTGGCGGTAGCGGTGGCGCTGGTGGGGACGGGCCGCGTATGGATCCGTTCAATCGCGAACGATACGAAGCTGTCCATCTGCTGCTGATGTGCTGGGGACGGCCGCCTGCCAGTGGCGGCCCTCTGGTCGATATCCTTGATGAGATCCGCCGCGCGCCGGATGTGGCACTGCCTGACTGGAAGGCAAAATCCGTCAATTCGGTCATCGAGAAGGGGCAGCGGACGCTGACAGCAATGCTGCAGGCGCTACCGCCTCAGACTCCGCCAATGCGAGTCTTCGACTTTCCCATGATGCATAGAGCCTTGGAAAAACACAGGGAGCGGCCGGCCTTCTGGCTTTAGCAGAAGGCAATAGCATGTCAGAGGAGAGGTGGAAGGCGCCCAACTGAACTAAGGCCATGAGCGCGGGCGCATTACGCAGCGAATCAACACCGATCAGATGGGGCAATTTCCGATTTATGCCACGCGGTTGCTGTGACGTTCTACCACGGCGACATTCATGCCGCGAAACTTGCTCGAGACAGAGTTGATGAATCGCGGACCAAACGGCGAGGCCCGCTGGATCGGCTTTGCGAACGCAGGCGAAGTACTCGGCCTTTAGCCTTACCCGGCCGGCACCCTCCGGTGCCGGTCTCAATCTGGTAA
>JAYUIZ010000527.1:0-1903 GCA_043765595.1 Lysobacter sp.
GCATCGCGGATGTGGCACAGCACTTCATGCCCGTGCTGCGCGGCCCATTCGTCGGAGGCGATGAGGCAGGCCGAAGCGCCGTCAGTCAACGGCGTGGAATTGCCGGCAGTCAGCGTGCCGCGGCCGGAGGTCCTGTCGAACGCCGGCTTCAGCGATGCGAGTTTTTCCAGCGACGAATCGGGACGCAGGATGTTGTCGCGCGAGACGCCGCGGAAGCTCACCACCAGATCGTCGAAGAAGCCGCGCTCATAAGCGGCCGCCAGCTTGTGGTGCGATGACACCGCCCACGCGTCCTGCGACTCGCGGTCGATCTTCCACTCTTTGGCCATATCTTCGCAGTGTTCGCCCATCGACTTGCCAGTGCGCGGCTCGCCCACGCCAGGCAGCTCCGGCTTCAGTTCCTTGAACGAGAAGCCGTTGGTGAAGCGGGCCAGCTTGTCCATCGTAGTTCTGGCCGCGGCCACCGACAGCAGCCGGCGACGGAATGTCTGGCCGTAGACGATCGGCACATCGGAGGTGGTGTCCGAACCGCCGCCGATTCCGACCTCGATCTGGCCAGTGGAAATCTTGTTGGCGACGGTGATGATAGTGTCCAGCGAGGTGCCGCAGGCGCGCTGCAGGGTGATGCCCGGGGTAAGCGGCGACAGGCCCGAGGACAGCGTGGCTTCGCGGCCGAGGTTCCAGTCGCTGCTGTGCTTGAGCACCGCGCCCATCGCCACTTCGCCCAGCTGCTGGCCGTGCAGACCGAATTTCTCGACCACCGCACCGAGGGTCCGGACCGACATTCCGAGGTTGCCGACATCGGTATAGGCCGTGTTCTGGCGGCAGAAGGGAATGCGAGCGCCACCCAGAACGGCGACGGGACGACCATGCAGCATCAGACACCTCGTGGGGAATGGTCCGCAGGCACGGGCGCGCGGCGGACATGGACAGATAATGTGCGAGTGTAACGCCGCAACATGACCCGGCCAACGAGACGATGAGCGCAAATCCGCACAATTCACAGAAGAATCCCCCGCCCATGGTGGTGCGCGGCGCGCTGGCGCTGGAGCTTGTGCCGGGCACCCAACCCGGTCGCGCTGCGCTAGGTCAGGCCGATGCCGGCGTGTTGGCCGGTCTGGTAGGGCGCGATCTGGCCACGTTCGCAGCCGATGCAGCCGGTCTGGATCTGGTGTTCGCCGGCGCGCACTACGACCCTGCGGAAGTCCTGCGCCCGGGCTGGCCGCTGCATCAGCGGCTGGAAGAGCTGCACGCACAGGCGCCGCAAGCAGAAGGCGCGCGCGCGGACACCGCACGGGTGATCGCTTTCGGTGCCGACGACCGCGGCATGGTGCCGCAGCCGCTGCGCGCCGAGGTGGAGCTGCACGGCGGAGCGCTGCGGGTGCTGCCGTTTCTGCTAGTAGGCAGCGCCGAACGCGTCGCCGCGGTGGCCGCGGAATTCGAGCACGCCCTGCTGGAGCGCGGCATGGCCAAGGCCGATACCGCGCTGATGGCGCAGGAAATGTTCACCGCCAGGATCGAGCATGCCCGCTATCTCACCGTGCACGACCTCGCCGCAATGATGGCGCTGCAATATCGCCACGTCGGCCTGGATGCGCTGTGGCCGCTGCTGGAAACCGCATTGCTGGCGCCGACACAGGAGGCTTGGCTGGACGCGCCGCCGGAACCGCTGCTGCGCTATGTCGACGACACCGTGCGCGCCATCGACTTCGACCGCGCCAGCTGGCGACAGCGTTACGCGGAGGACGAACCGGACCCGGCCCGGATCGATCGCGGCTTCGCCCACTTCCAGGCGCGTCAGCGGCAGCTCACCGCAGTCCTCAAAGTCCACGGACTCGATGTGCATTCGGTGCCCTGCACCGCGGATGAGGATCCGCGGGCGCTGCTGGGCTGAGCCGGCTGC
>JAYUIZ010000528.1:0-1902 GCA_043765595.1 Lysobacter sp.
AACGCTAAAGTTTCGCTAGGAGTGAGAGCTTGCACGGGTGGTCGACCGCCTGCGCACGCTGATCGTGGCCTGGGAGCAGGACGCGCCCGATCGCGAGGAACGCGACACCCAGATCGCGCGGCACCGGCACCGCGCCGCATTGGTGCTGCGGGCCTGCTGGACGCTGTATGCGGCGCTGGGATTCTTCGTCGGCACCAGCCTGGGACTGGCCGCCGATGCATTGCTGGGTTTCCGGCTGGGCGCGGTGCCTACCATCCTCGCGGTCGCCGGCATGCTGTGCCTGCTGGCTGCAAGCTTGGCGATGGGACGCGAAGTGAGTCTGTCGGTGAAGAGTTTCGACGATGAACTCGACCAGGAACTTGCCCGCAAACGCAGCTAGCGTTGCGTAGGAGGGCCTTCAGGCCCGATCTTTTTATGATATCCGGTTAAAAGATCGGGCCTGAAGGCCCTCCTACAGAATCACACGCTCGACGGCAAACGCTCACAGCGCGGGCTTGCCCCGTTTGCGCCGGAAATAATTGCTGAGCATGGTCCCGGCGGCTTCCGCGAGCAGGCCGCCCTGCACATCGACGCGATGGTTGTGGCGCGGGTCGGCGAGCAGATCGAATACGCTGCCGGCGGCGCCGGTCTTCGGATCGCTGGCGGCGTACACGACGCGCGCGATGCGCGCATGCACCGCGGCCATCGCGCACATCGCGCAGGGCTCCAGGGTCACGTAGAGCGTACAGCCGATCAAGCGGTGATTGCCGACCGCAGCACCCCCTGCGCGCATGGCTACGATCTCGGCGTGGGCGGTCGGGTCGTGGTCGCCGATGTTGCGGTTCCAGCCCTCGCCGACCGCATTGCCTTGAGAATCCACCAGCACTGCGCCGACCGGGATTTCGTCGTGCTCGCGTTCGGCGCGTTCGGCCAGCGCGAGTGCGCGACGCATCCAGCGCAGGTCGGCATCGTCCGCAGCGGCACCGATGTCGTCGGGTCCGGTGTCGTCGGGTTCGGGATGGCCTGCCTGTTCGGACAGTGCGGGCTTTCCAGCACCCGTCGCCCCCTGTTTTTTGTCGTCGATTGCTTGCATGCTTGGGCTGCGTCGCGCCGCGATATGGTTGCTGGCCGACGCATGATGATCGCTGGCCCCGCCCATGTCATCCGTGGGCCATGCGCTGGCGACTGGTTTTTGAAGGATCAACGCTCAACGAGCGTCCAACAGGGGAGGTTTCACCATGTCGAGCACGACCGGACCGTCTTCGCCCAACGCCGCCAGCGGCGGTGAGCAGACATCTATCCAACTGCCGCCCATCCTGCCGCCCAGCCCGTGCTGCTGCGACAGCGATCCTGTCGCGGGCCTGAGGCAACTGTTCGTCGATTATTTCCAGGGCCGCGGCATGGCTGCCGGACGTGATCCCGCCACGCGGCCGGTGTTCCTGCGCCTGCACGGCGCCGCGCAGGGCCGGTTCATCGTCGATCCCGCACTGCCCGAACAGCTGCGCGTCGGCGTGTTCGCCCAAGCGAAGGACTATCCGGTGTGGGTGCGGTTCTCGGCCGATATCCAACCGGGCCGCCCGGACCTCAAGGGCACCACCGGCATCGGCATCAAACTGTTCGGTGTGGGCGGCGAAAAGCTGCTGGGACCCGACCAGGACGCGATCACCCACGACTTCATCCTGCAGAACCACGACGTGTTCTTCGTTGATACCGCGAAAGACATGTGCGAGTTCACCTGCCAGTCGCTGCACGGCAAGGGCGACGACTATCTGAAAGATCATCCTGTGACCGCGCGCATTCTCGACGACATGGAGAAAGTGGTCGAGTCGGTGCTGACCACCGATTACTGGAGCGTTCTGCCCTCCTCGTTCGGTCATGGCCGTTTCGTGAAGTACAAACTCGAACCGCTGGATCCGGCGCCGT
>JAYUIZ010000529.1:0-1901 GCA_043765595.1 Lysobacter sp.
GTGGAAATCGCCCGCGGGACAGTACAGACCCTCACGACGGAGCACGATCAGATCGGATCGATGTGTGGATGCTTGCATTGCGAGGAGTATACCCACGCACTTTTTCTCCACAGCTGTGGCCCGCGTTTTCCTGCGCGATACGCCTTACGGCAAAGTATGTCGTGCATATCGCTTGACG
Source organism: Lysobacter sp. (assembly GCA_043765595.1). Taxonomy (GTDB): domain Bacteria; phylum Pseudomonadota; class Gammaproteobacteria; order Xanthomonadales; family Xanthomonadaceae; genus Lysobacter_I. Next base: position 179 of record JAYUIZ010000529.1, read on the forward strand.
CATCTTTCAATCTTCACGGATTTCTACATTTTCCGACGTCGAGCGCATCGTCGCGCTCCATGTCGATCAACCGGCATGGTTCTGCCTGTTGGGTAGTACCCATGGCGGTGAGGCTGGCGGGATGCGAGTTGGTGCGGACGGAACCGCAGTGGTAGAGTGGATTTTACATAATATTCATTATGCGAAATGATGCGCAGCGGCTCAACTCCTGTCTCTGCGCTGTTTCTCTGATCAGCACGCGCCGTCGCACGCCGCGGCTACCATCCGGCACAGCTCCACCCGGTGAGTTCGGGTAAGACGCTGCGAGCCGATCTGATGGATCGTTCGCTCCCGGCGTGCCTTCGCGTTCTGGCAGTCCTTGGCGTCGGTGCTGCGCGGCGGAACCCAGACAGGTTGCCTAGCCGCTGCATTACGCCGATCGATCTCAGCCTGGGTGCGTCGACGCTGCCTGGTCGCAGCGTCACTGTTGTAGCTCGGCGCATAGCGCACGACTTTATCGGTGCGGTGCGAAGCCGGACACGGCTCGTTCTGATAGACGATCTCCTTGCCGTGCACGCACTTGTGGAACTCCGTCTGAGCGTGGCCGGTCGATGCGGCCGATAGCACGACAAACACCAGCGATATCCGCCGCATGGAACGACCCCCGTTGACCGGGATGCAGGATAAGGCAGCCGCGCTCGGCGATAAACGGCTCTCATCCGCAGCAATACAGCCGACGCGCCATCCGTGGACGTTAAGCTGCGCCAATGCCTGCCCCGCCCGCCATCAATGGCGTCTCCGCCAGCCGTCTGCAGCTGCCGCCCGGCCCTTGGGCAACGGTGTTGGATGCGCTTTGCGCGCGATTTCCTGCCGTTGATCGCGAGACATGGCGCAACCGTTTCGCACGTGGACAGGTACTGGATACGGAAGGTCGACCGCTTTACGAACACGCGGCATTCCGGGTCGGCGCCGAGATTCATTACTACCGCGAGGTGCCTGCAGAGACGCGGCTTGCGGTCGAGGAAACCATCCTCCACGTTGACGAGCACCTGATCGTCGTCGACAAGCCGCACTTCCTGCCGGTGATTGCGGGTGGCGGCTACGTGACGGAGACGCTGCTGGCGCGGCTGGTGCGGCGGTTTGGCGACATCGGAATCGCGCCGCTGCATCGACTGGACCGGCTCACCGCCGGGGTCATGCTGTTTTCGACGAATCCTGCCACGCGGGCGCGCTACCAGGCGCTGTTCCGCACGCATGCGATACACAAACGCTATGAGGCGATCGCGCCGCCGTTGCCCGCGGCGGTCTGGCCGCTGGAACGCCATTCAAGACTGGTGCGCGGCGAGCCGTTTTTCCTCACCCGGGAAACCGAAGGCGAGCCGAACGCATTCACGCGGATCGAGGTGATCGAGCGCGGTCCCGAAGCTTGGCATTACGCGCTGGAACCGCTCACTGGACGCAAACACCAGCTGCGGGTGCAGATGGCCGCGCTGGGCGCGCCGATTCTCAACGACCCGCTCTATCCGGTGCTTGCCGTCCAGGCGCCCGATGATCTGGAGCGTCCACTCAAACTGCTGGCAAGATCACTGTCGTTTACGGATCCGCTGGATGGTTTGGTGCGCACGTTCGAGAGCAGGCTCAGGCTCGAATGGCACTGACTTAAGCCCCGTCATCCCCGCGTAGGCGGGGATCCAGCGCCTTTGCTTGGTCGAAAAGGCCTGAAGTCACTGGATTCCCGCCTGCG
>JAYUIZ010000530.1:0-1900 GCA_043765595.1 Lysobacter sp.
CCCATGCTCTACATGGGCTACGTGGGCATGTCGGTGGCATTCGCCTTTGCCGTGGCGGCGTTGATAGGCGGCAACCTTGATTCGCAATGGGCACGCTGGAGCCGGCCCTGGGTGACGGTGGCCTGGGCCTTTTTGACCTTTGGCATCGCCCTGGGCAGCTGGTGGGCTTACTACGAACTGGGCTGGGGCGGCTGGTGGTTCTGGGATCCGGTCGACAACGCCAGCTTCATGCCGTGGCTGGCTGGCGCGGCGCTGCTGCATTCGCAGGCGATCACCGAAAAACGCGGCAGCTTCCGGAGTTGGACGCTGCTGCTGGCAATCGCAGTGTTCTCGCTGTCGCTGCTCGGCACCTTCCTGGTGCGTTCGGGCGTGCTGACCAGCGTGCATGCCTTCGCGTCCGATCCCGGCCGCGGGCTGTTCATCCTGATCTTCCTGGGCTTGGTTGTCGGCGCATCCTTGCTGCTGTACGCGATGCGCGCGCCGGAGGTGGACGGCGGCAAACCCTTCACCGGCGCATCGCGCGAAGCGCTGCTGCTGATGAACAACGTCTTCCTCACCGCCGCCTGCGCGATGGTGCTCATCGGCACGCTGTATCCGCTGCTGGCCGATGCGCTGGAACTGGGCAAGATTTCGGTCGGGCCGCCGTATTTCTCGCTGCTGTTCATCGTGCTGATGGCGCCGATCGTGCTGCTGCTGCCGCTGGGACCGCTGATCCGCTGGCAGCGCGACGAATACGCGCGCCCGCTGCGCATGCTGCTGCCATGGGCGCTGCTGGCGCTGGTGGCCGGCGGCATCGCTTATTTCCAGGCACCGAACGGCCCATGGAAGACCGCGGCCGGCGTCACCGGTTCGGCGTGGGTCGCGCTGGGTACCGCGCGCTTCGTCTGGCAGCGCGTGCGCACCCAGCGCAGCGCGCTGACCGCCGAGATGTGCGGCATGGTGCTGGCGCACGGCGGGCTTGCGGTGTTCCTGATCGGCGCGCTGCTGGTGGAAGCGCAGCTGCAGCAGCGCGAGATCGCAATGAAGCCGGGGCAGACGCTCACCATCGGCCGCGACAGTTTCCGCTTCGACGGTGTGCAGCGCCTGCCGGGGCCCAACTACACCGCCAGCCGCGGCACCGTGGAAGTGTTCCGCGACGACCGCCGCGTGACCACGCTGCATCCCGAGAAGCGCGAATACGCCAGCGGCGGCCAGGTAATGACCGAAGCCGCCATCCGTCCCGGCGTGACCCGCGATGTGTTCGTCGCGCTGGGCGAACCGCTGGGCAACGACGCCTGGGCGGTGCGCGTGCATATCAAACCCTTCATCCGCTGGGTGTGGATCGGCGCCGCGCTGATGGCGCTGGGTGGGTTCGTGACTGCCTTCGACCGGCGGTTTCGCAAGGCCGCAATCGACGACAGTCGTCCCGAACGCGACGCAGCCGTGGAGGGGCCTGCTTCTGCCGTTATCGGCACGACAGCAGGTCACACGCCCTCGGGTCAGGATGACATTGCTTCGAGGGTGACGTGATGTCCGCCAAACGCTGGCTGCCCTTCGCCGCCTTCCTGCTGATCGCCGCACTGCTTGCCACCGGCGTGTGGATGAGCCGTCGCGACAACCGCGAAGCGCTGCCGTCGCCGCTGATCGGCAAACCCGCGCCTGAATTCGCGCTGCCGGTGTTGCATGAGCCCAACCGCATCGTGACCTCGAAAGAACTGCGCGGCCAACCGTATCTGTTGAACGTCTGGGGCAGCTGGTGCCCGGAATGCCAGGTCGAGCATCCGGTGATCAGCCGTTTCGCCGCGACCAAGCGCGTGCGCGTGATCGGCTACAACTGGAAGGACGAGCCCGCCGACGCCTTGGCATGGCTGGAACGCTTCAACAATCCCTATTGGCTGGTACTGGCGGATATCGAAGGCGG
>JAYUIZ010000531.1:0-5243 GCA_043765595.1 Lysobacter sp.
CTCGATAAGGCTTGTCGCGACTTGCGTCGCTCCCACATACGGCAAATGCATCAGCGTCAGGCGATGAACTCGCCCGCGCCGAGATCCAGTAACCGCGCGCCACCTGTAAGGCCAAGCATCTGGTAATGCTCTATTGCTGAAGCATCGCGACTCGCTGCTCTTGTGGGAGCGACGCAAGTCGCGACGCTTCAATCGAGAGACCGGTACAGCACCAAGCAATCATTGAAGAGATCACTCGACAGGGCATGTCGCGACTTGCGTCGCTCCCACATAACAGCAAAGGCGCCAGCATCAGGCGATGAATGCGCCCGCGCCCAGATCGAGCAACCGCTGCGCGACCTGTTGTCCCAACGCATCGATATCATCGCCCACCGCTTCGCTGCGAACCGAACGGCCGTCGGCGACCGAGCCCACAAGGCCAGCGAGATGCAGCGAGCCGTCAGCACACAACTGCGCGAACGCCGCCACCGGCACCTGACAGCTGCCGTGCAGCGCGCGATTCATCGCGCGCTCGGCTTCGACGCAGCGTCGTGTCGATGCGTGATTCAAGGCCGCAAACAATTCGTGTATAGCAGCATCGTCATCGCGGCATTCCACAGCGATCGCGCCCTGAGCCGGCGCGGGCAGCCATTCCGGCGCATCCAATCGCGCGCGGATGCGGCTGTCGAAACCGAGCCGCTGCAGCCCGGCGCAGGCGAGCAGGATTGCGTCGTATTCGCCGGAATCCAGTTTCGCCAGCCGGGTGTTGACGTTGCCGCGCAGATTGACCAGTTCCAGATCCTTGCGCAGCGCGCGCAGTTGCGCCTGACGCCGCAGCGAAGAACTGCCGACCCGCGCGCCCGGCGGCAGCGCGGCGATGCCGTCGTAGTGATTGCTGACGAACGCATCAGCGTGATCCGCGCGTTCCAGGATCGCCGCGAGCGCGAACGGGCCGTCGAGTTCCATCGGCACGTCCTTCAGCGAATGCACCGCGCAGTCGGCGTCGCCGCGCAGCATCGCCAGTTCGAGCTCCTTGAGGAACAGCCCCTTGCCGCCCACCGCCGACAGCGACCGGTCCAGCACCTCGTCGCCGCGGGTGGACATCGGGATCAGTTGGACGTCGATATCGGGATGCAGCGCGCGCAGCAGCGCGGCGACGTGCTCCGTCTGCCACAGGGCGAGCGGGCTTTTGCGGGTGGCGATTTTGAGGGTGCGCATGGGGGGATTATCGCCGGGCGAGAGGTGTTGTGTCTTGTGGGAGAGGCGGAAGCCGCGATTCGACATCCAGGATGGCTATACACCAGGAGCAAAGCTTCCGCGCTTTGCGCGGGTTACTTTCTTTGTCGCAAAGAAAGTAACCAAAGAAAACTCTCTAGTGCCGAGGCTAACCTGCCGTCGGTGACTTGCTCGGGATTTTTCGATGCGGCATGCATGCCGCGTCGAAAAACGGCGCACATCGTGTGCGCCGCCCTCCGGGTCTACGATTATGGGTTGATCCCTCGACGTGGAATTTTCGTGCGGACGAAGCCCCTGAAAGCTGTCTTTTTGGTTCAGTCCATCCCACCGGCTCTCGGATGCGCCAAACCTTTGTGTATGAACAGCCAATTTCGCTGGTCTCATCGAACTCGACATTCAATACCGGAATTTTTGAGAAACTGCCTAGCATGGCTTTTGAATCGTCAGTTACATACATTTCGTAGATATCTCTCGCAGCGTGCGAATCAGTCCCGACGCAGTACATCACGAACTCAGCCGAATAGTCATCGATCAGTTTGTCGAAAGGCGACACAAGCACCCAGAAGAAGAAATCGTTGTCGATAGCAATGATGTGATGAGGGATATCACAGAAATCAGAATGCCTGATGATTCTCATCCGCTGGAGTAATGGCGTTTTCATTTTTCCATCTTTATGGGCAATAGAGTCGCTGGCTTAGTTTAAGCGTGCTCACGGCGATGTTGACCTGCCTGCTCGTTGGAGCGGCAGGCGCGACGATCGACCCCATCATTCTTTCGAGGCGGCCCTTCCAGATTGCATGCGGCTCCGCCCCCCTCCCAACCTCCCCCGCGCTGCGCGCATGGTGAGGGGCTGAGCGGCGCGGCTGCTACGGCGTCCGCAAGTGCAGTGGTTTCACCACATCGCAAAGTAAAGGAGAGCAGCCAGCAATCGTAGACCCGGAGGGCGGCGCACAGGAAGTGCGCCGTTTTTCGACGCGGCAGGATGCCGCATCGAAAAATCCCGACCATGTCGCCGATGGCAGGTTTGCCTCGGCACTAGGGAGTTTTCTTTGTTTACTTTCTTTGCGACAAAGAAAGTTACCCGCGCAAAGCGCGGAAGCTCTGCAGTTGCTTTTTGATGGGTATCGCTGCGCTCAACCCATCCTACTCGCTGGCGGTTCGTCGCTTCGCCCATGGCGGGCCAGGGCCCGCCCTACGAAACCGGCTTACGGATCGATCGCGACGACTCAGCCCGCTCCCATCCCAGCCTCCCCCGCGCTGTGCGCGAGGGGAGCGGCTGAACGGCACAGCGGATACGAAGTTGGCAGATGCGTTCGTTTCGCCGCATCGCAAAGCGACGGCGAACACCCAGCAATCGTAGACCCGGAGGGCGGCGCACAGGATGTGCGCCGTTTTTCGACGCGGTATGGATGCCGCATCGAAAAATCCCGAGCAAGTCACCTACGGCAGGTTAGCTCCGGCACTGAGAGTTTTCTTTGGTTACTTTCTTTGCGACAAAGAATAGTGACCCGCGCGCGAGCGCGGAAGCTTTGCAGTTGCTTTCGATCGGTGCCGCCGCGCTCAACTTATTCCATTCCATACTGGCGGTTCGTCGCTTACCTCATGGCGGGTACAAGACCCGCCCTACGAAATCGGCTTACGGATCGATCACGACGACTCAGCCCCCTCCCAGCTCCGCCCGCGCTGTGCGCGAGGGGATCTGCTGAACGGCGCAGCGGATACGAGGTTGACAGATACGTTCGTTTCGACACATCGCCAAGCGACGGCGAACACTCAGGAAGCGTAGACCCGGAGGGCGGCGCACAGGAGGTGCGCCGTTTTTCGACGCGGCAGGATGCCGCATCGAAAAATCCCCGGCATGTCGCCGACAGCAGGTTAGCCTCGGCACCAAAGAGTTTTCTTTGGTTACTTTCTTTGCGACAAAGAAAGTAACCCGCGCAAAGCGCGGAAGCTATGCAGTTGCTTTTGATGGGTATCGCTGCGCTCAACCCATCATACTCGCTTGCTGTACTTTTCCGGCTTAATACAGCACCCCAAGTTCAAAGTAGAAGAGACCATTTTTCTCCTCTGCATATGCCTTTGAATCTACAAAGTAAAAACTGATCTGATGCTCGCTCGAAAATTTGACGCCTTTTGATTCAGCATCTTTTACAAGCCTTTCAACATCGACTTGTATCGATTTTTGCCAACCAATAATTTTTCTCTTTGTTTCGCTCATTAACGATACAACGTCAATACTCACTCCATTTGAAGCGAACCCTCCACCTATACCGCTATAAATTGTTCCGTCGCTCACTCCAATTGGAGAATTTATTTTTGCGCTTCGAAGATTGTTTACATCATTATCTGTTGCATGATAAGTAAGAGTTGTCTCGGCTGGATAGCGAAATTCATCGATTGTTTGCGGCCAGTTATCATGAATTATTTGTATGAAGCGTTGCTCTTCCCATGAATTATGGCCTCTGATATCAATAAAATATGCATTTTTCTTATCGAAACGAACGAATAGAACTGGACCTTTTCTTTCTATGAATCCAGATCCTTCGATATTTTCACCCAAGTGAAGATGATATATACCCCAATCATTCAGCAGATTATCGTTGTAATCCGTGTCGATTATTTTCTTGCTGAGATACGGCCTTAGATCACTTCCGTTCTGAATTTCTTTCTCAAGCTGTTCAAGGCCGACTTCACGCTCTGCAGGGCACGTGAACTCTCTAGATTTCAATACACTGCGCCTTAATGGCTCAATGAGTCGTTTCTTGGCATTGAAATACGTAGTCTGAATTTTCTCATCTGAAAAACCAGCAATATCGTAACCCATGCTCGTAAGAGCATTTCTTAGCAGTGCTATCCAGTCAGAAAAGAAATCAAACTTAAAAGCCGGGCTTGTCATATTTGATGTCTAGCTTTGATATTAAGTAAAGAATAATTACTAATTCCGTCGATTACAGCACCTACAAATGCCTAACCATATCCCTAAGATGCGGCACACACCGCCGACTCACCTCAAGCGGCTTGTCCCCATGCCGTAACACCGCCTCAATCCGCCCATCCGTCGCGCGCCTCAACTCCACCAGCTCCTCCCGCGACACCAGACAATTGCGATGAATCCGCACGAAACTCTCCGCGAACTCGTGCTCAAGCGACTTCAACGACTCCTCGATCAGATCCTCGCCGCGCGCATGATGCACCACCACATACTTTTCTTCCGCCTGCAGATAGCGGATGTCCTCGATCGCGATCAGCCGCAGGCTGCCGCGCAGGCGCGCGCACAGATGGCTGCGGCGCTTGCCGTTGAGGGCGACCGGCGCAGCGTCTTCTTGGCGCGGGGCGCGACCGGCGACGAAGGTACGGGCGCGGTCGAGGGCGATGGCCAGACGCTCTCGTCGTACGGGCTTGACCAGATAGTCGACGGCGGCGGCGTCGAACGCCGACAGCGCGTGCTCGTCGTAGGCGGTGCAGAACACCACCGCGGGGCGCGGGTCGAAGGTGGCGAGGTGGCGCGCGGCTTCCAGGCCGTCGATGCCCGGCATCGAGATATCCAGCAGCACCACGTCGGGGGTGTGCTCGGCGCAGGCGTCCAGCGCGGCGTTGCCGTCGCCGGCTTCGGCGACCAGTTGCATGTCGGCATGCTCGGCGAGCAGCGCCCGGAGCCGTTCGCGGGCCATCGGTTCATCGTCGGCGATGAGGACTTTCACGTCATTGTGCGACTTGATCCCATGGCCCGATGGTAGCGCCATCCGACGCCAGCGGTCACCCGTCCATTTGGACGGGGCTGGCAGGCGTTTGAAAAACGGCCTGCCAAGGCCGCCATGGATGGCCGCCGCGACGAAGCCAGCGCGCAAGCGATTGATTCGTCGGGAACAAATCCCGCTGCGCCGGGCTTGTGACTGAAAAACGTACGGGAAGTACGTTTTTCCAGAAAGCACGCACTAGGCGGCCGCGAACCGCACCTGCATCCAGTCGCCCAGGTCGCGGATTTCCTCGGCGCAGGCCTGATGGGCCATCGGGTAGCGGTGCCAGTC
>JAYUIZ010000532.1:0-5241 GCA_043765595.1 Lysobacter sp.
AGCGCATCGGCCTGCGACAACAGTGCCTCGGAGACCTGCCACAGCGAAGCGTTTTGCCATTCGGGATCATGGTCAAGAATCACCAGCGCGTTTTCCAGCACACGTGTGGCGTCGAGGACCAACGGGACACTGTGCTTCTGCAGCAGCGCCTTGACCTGCTTCAAATGCGAAAGAGAGACAGCACCGCCGCCGCCCGCATTGTCGGTCAGCTCGATGCAGACATAGCCAATCTGCGCAGCGTGGGCTTCGAGCTCAGTCTTCAATGCGGCCAGGTCGATGTCGCCCTTGAAGGGTTCATCGGAATGCAGGTCGAACACTTTGGCAACCGGGAGTTCCAGCGGCGAGAAACCCTTGTCGATCTGATGATAGATAGTGCTGGGAAACAGGATGTTTTGCGGCACCCGGCCCTTCTTTTCCCACGCCTGGCAGAACAGGTCTTCCGCGGCGCGTCCAGATCCGGTCAACGTGAAATGTGCGAACGGAAACACGCGGCGCAGACTGGCGTTTACGTCGATCGGTCGCTGGATCTGCGCGAACAAAGTGGCCATCTGCCTGTCGATGGCGGGCAGTTGCAACTGCGCCCAGGAATCGGTCTTCAGGTCGAAATCGACCTGTATTGCGGTGAGATTCTGCGGATTGAAACCGGCCGCTTCCAGCGCGTGCCAACGCGGAGTGGAGGAAATGTTAGTAGTTTGTAGCGTGGTCGTCGGTGCGGGCGATGTCACCACAGTGGCAGTCGCTGCCGCCGATACGGGCGCGAACGAGACACCGTTCGCGGGTAGTTCATCGCTGTCTGCGTTCGACGGATCGGCGATCATCAGGATGATATCGAGAACATTATCCGCCTTGCCCGCGTCAACCGCGCGGCACAGGAAAATATCTTTGCTTTCCGGTCGGAACTTGTTCTTGAACTGAAGATTGCCCGCGTCGTTAAAGATATTTTGCTGGCGCAAATCCTCAAGGATGCTTTCGATTGCGGGATCTGCATCCGGCGAATCGCCGAGTTTGCAGCCATAAGTACCGCCGAGGCTGAAGATGCCGCAGCCTTCATCGCGCAGAGTCTGGATGATATTAACGATCGCGAATTCCAGACCGCCCAGTGGCATGTCGGGTCCGTAGAATTCAAGATCCATCAGATAGCCCGCCCCGGCCGCCAGTGGCGAGACTAGGATCGCGTTCTGCAGCACATCGTCGACGTAGCTCAGGAACAGCCGATGCTCGCGATCCAGCGTGCCAGCCAGAATTTCGGCTTTGACGATGTGGATCAGCGGATTGACCATCGTGCGTGATACGCACCACTGGTCGATGATCGCGGCGACCGCCTTGGCGGTCTTCGGATCGCTGCCGCAGATGTATTCTTCGGTACGACAGACGCCGGTATTCGAGAACTTGGACACTAGGTAACGCAGGCGGCGCATTTTCTGGCCTTCCAGCGTGAACGAGGCCAGGCCGGTCACACGCTGCATCACTCCAAACGGTGTGGCCGAAAACGCCTTGCCGCAGAGCGCAGGCAGGCGGTCTTCGACGAACAGATTGAATTGCAAGCCATGCGCATCGCAATAGCGGTAGAGCTGCTCTGCGAGCGCCACGAAATGTTCGTCCGGGCCGGTATAGCCATAAGCGAGCAGGATGCCCCTGCCCTTGCCGCAGTTGAAATAGCCGCGCTGCTCATCCCCGAAGAACAGCAGCGGCGCGATCATCGCTGTACCGCGCGACACCGAGGATTCGTTTTTGTACTTGTGGAAAATTTCCGCCCGCCGCTGGCTCAGCTGCGGGTAGCGGTCGAGGTTCCGCAGCGCGACCATCACCGGAAGCGGCGCGGCAGCGACCGCAGCTGGGGCGATCACGGCAACAGGTACGGCCTGCGCAGGCACAGCGTACGGCCGCGGGGTCTCAGTCTGCATGGCCGCCGCGCGCGCGGGCTGCGGCGCGTCACCGAACTTGCGCATCAGCACATCGGCATGCTTATTGACAAAATATCGAGCGAGATCGCGGACGTTGAAGTTTTCGAAGAGCAGGGTCTTGGGGAGCGTTCCGAAATCCTGCTCAAGTCGCTTGAGTATCTTCAGGATGAGGAAGGAATTGACGCCGAGTTCGCCGAACGGTGTTTCAGCATCGAAGACCAGCGCCGCATCTGCAGCTTCGCAGATCAGCGATTTAAGGTAGTTCTCGGTGCGCTCATGCAGTGTATCGTGGTCCATCATTGGTCAGCATCCCTTGCGTTCCGTCCCCGGCGTCAAGTCTTTTAGTCGCCACGTCAGATCATAGTCACTTAAAGATCGAGTAACAACTCGAATAACGGAAATTCCTTGGGAATTTCGATGTTTTTTCGCAAATCGAGGTCTGCGGCGTGCTGTTGCGCGGCCGCGTCGCCGCCTCCGCCCGCTATGCTTCCCGCACACAGGTTAGATTTCGACAACGATCTTTCCGCACGCATGACCTTTCTCCAGATAACGGATGGCATCGGCAACGTCCTCTAGCGCGTAACGTCGATCGATGACCGGGCGAAACGCCCCTTCGGCAAGCAATCCGGCGAGCGCCACCAGATCTTCGGCTCCTGCTTTTTTTGAGACGCAAAGCCAGCGATGTTTGCGATCAACGAGCGACATCGAAAGTACGTTCATCGCGGGGCGTAGCGGGCCAGTCCAGCCATTGGTACTGGGCCCGCCCACCCAGACGAAGCGCCCCTGCGGCTCAAGTATGCGCCGACAGCGTCGCACGCTCTGGCTGCTGACAAGATCGATAATCACGTCGTAGCGCACGTCTTCAGCGCTGAAGTCCTGCCGCTGATAATCGATTACATAATCGGCGCCGACATCGCCCATTAGTGACCGCTTGCCTTCGCTGCACACGGCGGTGACCGTGGCACCGTAATGTTTGGCGAGCTGCACGGCATGGACGCCGACTCCGCCGCCCGCGCCGTTGATCAGGACATGCTGTCCGGATTGCACCTGACCGTAATCGCGCACTGCGCAAAGTGCTGTGTATCCCGCCAGTGGTACAGAAGCTGCCTCCTCGAAGGAAAGATGACCCAGCGTCTTCATCACGCTCGCTGCCGGCACACATAGGTATTCGGCAAACGCGCGGGTGCGTCCAGCGAACGGGTCGGCGATCTCGCCGAAGACTTCATCGCCGGCACTGAAACCTGTCACGGCTTCGCCCATGGTGTCGACCACACCTGCGAAATCGAGGCCGAGACCGTTATTCTTCGGGCGTTTCAGGCCGGACTGAAACCTCATCAAATAAGGGTGCCCACGCATCAGATAGCTATCGGCTGGGTTGACCGAAGCGGCACGCATGCGGATACGCAGCTCATTGGGACGCGGCTCCGGTATCTCCACGTCCCGCAACTGCAAAACATCGGGTGACCCGTACTCGTGATAGACGGCGGCCTTCACGCGCTTGTCCTGATATCGGTCTCGATCTTGACGATCGTGCCTTGGGCCACCGCGACCAGCATTGATTCCTGGTTGCGGATGACGTAGAGCTTGCATTCGCACACCGCCTGCCTCAGAGCGAATGCCAGCACGGTGGATTTCGCGATCAGCATATCGCCGATGGTCGGCATCACGTAATTGATCTTGAACTCGGAAGTCACACAATTGCCAAGCACCGTAGCACCGGCAAATGTCAGGCAATTGTCGGCCAGATAACTGATGACACCACCATGCACAAAACCATAACTCTGCTTGAAATCCTCCCGGATCCTCAGCGATAGCTCGGCATAACCTTCGGACAGTTCGCACAGTTCGGTGCCCAGCAATCGACTGAACGGCTGCGAGACAAGCACCTGCTGACCCATTTCAAAAAAGCTATTCAACTTGTTATTCCCTTTGGAGCAGAAATCGCTGACTGGACGGCTGCTTCACGAAAATAAACATCATCCAGACCTATACTCCGAAGCGCATTGCGATACGTCTGGCTGTCCCTTCCGGACGGGTTGATTACATCGTTGAAGATCGAAGCGCTGTCCGCCGGAAGCAGATACTTGACAAACGTTGCCAGCGTCCCGCTCGGGCCAACATCCAGAAAATGGAAGTCACCCCTGCCAAGCAATGCGCGTATCGTTGTATCGAATGCGACCGGATGGCGGAACGTGGCCCATAAGCGATTTTGCCAGCCTTCAGAATCGGTACTGCTGTCATATATCGCACCGTCGAAACACGAGACCATCGGTATGCGCAGGAGATCGAAGTTACGATTTCTCGCCAGTGCCATGAAACTGGCTTCGAGTGGTTGCTGCATTCCGGTATGGAAGCCGTAGTTGACTGCGAGGATCTGATGGGCAACGCCGTCGCGTTTCAACGTATTGCGCAATCGTTCGATTGCATCGACCGGCCCGGTGATAACGATATGCCTGTCGAAATTCCGGGCAGTCACCCAGCAGCCTGCGAGCTGATCGGCATAACGACTTTCGATATCGGGCGCATCGATCACAGCGAGCATGGCCGCCGGCGGGCTTTCTGATTCGATCAGCTTGGCGTAATCGATGACGAACTCAATGCCCTGCTCCAGCGACAAGGCACCGCCGACGATCATGGCGCTTATCTCGCCTAGACTGTAGCCCAGCACATAATCCGGCTTGGCGCCGGCTTCCATCATCACCCGCGCCAGGCTGTACTCAAACGCAATCAGCGCCGGATTGGTGTGCAACAGACGGTCGAACGGTATGCTTTTCTTGCCGTCCCGATACAGCAGGTCGCACAGCGAGCAGCCGATCAGCGGCGCTGCGATTTCGTCGCAGTGCTCCATCCACATCCGGAACCGTGGATGCCGGTCATAAAGCTCGCGCCCCATCTGATGGTATTGCGAGCTTTGACCGGAAAACATGAAGACGACGGGAAGGCGCATGGAGAGTCAGGCCGCCGAGCGTTCGTCGATCGACAACTCGTCAAGATCGAAATAGCCATTGAACCCTTCCATATAGACGGCTGCACGATGTCCGAACAGCACAACGGCCTGTGTGCGCGTGGTAAGCGCGCCGTGCTCGGCGACCAGTGACTTCACGCCGGTGCCGACCGGATGGCGGCTGTTCCAGGCAGTGACCTTCTGCTCGGCGAGCGCCAAGCGATCACTGTGCGCGCCGTGATCCGATTTACCTTGCACGCCGCGGTGAGCGTTCTCGGCATCAGCCGCGACGCTTACCGGTGCAGCGGCAACAGCATTGACGTTCTGGTTCTGTGGTTTTTCCTCGCTCTGCGCCGTTGCCGGCGGCGCCTGGTCCGCAGCGGCCTTCGCAGC
>JAYUIZ010000533.1:0-5240 GCA_043765595.1 Lysobacter sp.
CCGCGACCGGCACCGGCAGTTTGTCGATGGCCTTGCAAAACGCGGCGAGCCGTTTCGCAGTCTCTGGCGCCATGCCGTCGTGCTGGATGATTTCCACCAGCGGCATCATCGCCACCGGGTTGAAGTAGTGCAGGCCGGCGAACTGCGCCGGGCGCGCGATGTGTTCGCGCAGTTCGGTCAGCGGGATCGAGGACGTATTGGTGGTGAGCAGCGCGTCGGCCTTCATTTTAGGTTCGACCGCGGTGTAGAGGTCGCGCTTGGCGTCGGGTCTTTCGATGATGGCCTCGATCAGCAGATCGGCGTTGGCGACGCCGGCACCGTCCAGATCGGACACCAGTCGCGCAGCCACTTCCGGCCGCTTGCCTGCGTCCTTGACGCGCTTGGCGAACAATTCCTGCGCACGCGTCATGGCGGTATCGATGAAGCGCTGTTCGCGATCCTGCAGCGTGACCTGGAAGCCCTTGTAGGCCGCCCAAGCGGCGATGTCGCCGCCCATCACCCCGGCCCCGACCACGTGGACGTGGGTGATGCCGTGATCCTTGCCGCCCAGCGACTTCAAACGTTCCTGCAGGAAATACACGCGGGTGAGATTGCGCGCGGTCGGCGTGCCGGCGAGTTTCACCACGGCTTTGCGCTCGGCATCCAGACGTGCCCTGATACCGTTGCCGGCGCTACGGCGCCAAGTCTCGATCAGCGCGTATGGCGCGGGATAATGTTCCTTTCGCACCTTGCGTGCGGTCATCTTGATCATCTTCGGCGCGATCAGTTGGCGCGCGGGCCAGGTGTTGGTGGCCCAAGCAATGAAACGCTGTTTGAAGGGACGTTCGACGCCCTTGAGTGCGATCGCGGCAGCGGCGTCGATCAGGCCGGCGGGATCGACGACCTTGTCGACCAAGCCGATTGCGCGCGCCGCCGATGCCGAAAGACTGCGCCCGGTGAGCATCATGTCCATGGCGGCCGGTGCGCCCACCAGCTGCGGCAGACGCGCGCTGCCGCCCCAGCCGGGGAAGATGCCCAGCATCACTTCGGGCAGGCCGATCTTTGTCGATGGATCGTTAGACGCCACGCGATAGCGGCAGGCCAGCGAGATTTCGGTGCCGCCGCCCATGCAGAAGCCGTGGATCGCGGCGACAGTGGGGAAGGGCAGTTCCGCGATGCGCTGGAACAGGTTCTGGCCGCGACGGATTGAATCGCCGATGGTGCCCTTGGCGTCGAACTCCTGGAATTCGCGAATGTCGGCACCGGCGATGAAGCCCTTTTCCTTGGCCGAGCGCAGCACCAGCGCCTTCGGCGGCTCCAGGGCGATGCGTTCGAGCAGGCTGTTCAGTTCGATGAGCACACCTTGGCCGAAGGTATTCACCGACTCGCCTTCGCGGTCGAAGGACAGCACCAGCACGCCGTCCGGCCGCAATTCGGTCTTCCAGTGGCGAAGACGCAGGCCGTCGAAGCTGGGGGTGGTGGAGGTCATGATCTGGAATCCATACGCTGGAGAATGTCCCTATGATCCGGACCATTGAGGGACGGCGTCAAATCCGGGCCGTCGGATCGGGGCCAGCATGGATCCATGGCGCATGGCTTGTGGCAGTCGCGCGGAGCCCCCAGATGGATGCATGTTGCACAGGCGGCGATATGCGGGCCGCCGACGGCCGGGAACTTTTCGCCGGCCTGTATTGTCCGATGGCCCGGCTACCGTACCGGCCCGATCCACACTGAGGAGAGCCGGCCGGATGGCCGAAGCAACGACATTGCAGGATGTGGACCTCGAACTGGTCCGGCGGGTGCAGCGCGGCGACAGCGCGGCCTTCGACCTCTTGGTGCGTAAGCACCAGCACCGGGTCGTGGCGCTGATCGGACGCTATGTCCACGACTGGAGCGAGGCCCAGGACGTCGCCCAGGACACCTTCATCCGCGCCTATCGCGCGATGGGGAACTTCCGCGGCGACGCGCAGTTCTCAACGTGGCTGCACCGCATCGCCGTGAACACCGCCAAGAACCATCTGGTGGCCCACAAACGCCGCCCACCGGGCGACGACGTGGACATCGACGATGCCGAGCAGTTCGAATCGGGCCTGCACCTGCGCAATAACGACACTCCGGAGCGCGAATTGATGCGTCATGAGATGGAACAAACGGTAATACGTGCGGTCGAAGCCTTGCCCGAGGAACTCCGGGCGGCGATCACGCTCCGCGAAGTGGATGGACTGAGCTACGAGGAGATCGCGCAGCAGATGCAGTGCCCCATCGGCACCGTCCGCTCGCGCATCTTCCGGGCCCGCGATGCCATCGACGCGCAGTTGCGACCGTTGATGGATGCGCCCGACTCGCGCGAACGGGCGACGCGTTGAGCCCGCGAATCCGTACTGCATGCCGCATTCGACCGATGCCGGTTTTCATCCACCTTTTTTCATCCACCGCCTTGACCCACCGCCTTGATTCATCGCCTTGATTGATGTTTCAAGACGCTAGCCATGAAAAACCATAACAAGCCCCTCCAATCCCGATATCGAGCCCTATGACCGGATTGAACGAAACCCTGACCGCACGCGACGCCAATTCCCGGGAATTTCACCGCGAACAGCTTTCCGCGATGATGGACGGCGCGCTGTCGGCGGATCAAGCCCGGTTCCTCCTACGCAGGATGGAACACGACGACGAACTTGCCGACTGCTGGGGACGCTGGCAGTTCGCTGGCGACGCCATGCGCGGTAACGCTGCACGCGCGTTGCCCGCTGATTTTTCGCACCGCGTCGGCCGCGCGATCGCCGACGACATCGCGCTTGCCGAGGCCCTTGAAGCACAGACAATCGCAGTGGCCGCAAACCCGGCCGCGCGCCGGCCACTGCTGCGCTGGGGCGGAGGCGCTGCCTTGGCTGCATCGGTCGCTTTGGCCACCCTGATCGGTTCGCGCGTGTTGTCTACTGCCGACGACGCGCCGCCGCAGATCGTAACCACTACTGCGCCGGCCGCGCCTGTCCCGGTCCCTGTGGTGTCGGTGCGGATTCCGGAGCCGGTATTGCCTGCAGGCGTGGCCGAAGCAGGCGCCGTAGCCATTGCCGCGGCCGCTGTCGCCACGACGGACAAACGGGCCGCGCGGCCGCATCTCGTCGCCAGCGCTCAGGCGCTGCCTGCTGGTGGTTCCGCCGCCGGCCTTGATGCGGCCAAGTTGCGGAAGACGGCATCTTCGCAAACGATCCAGGTCGCAAGCGCCACCCTGGGTCGCGATCTTGTTCCTGCCGCCCGCATGACGTCGAAACCATGGCCGCGCTCGCTCGTACCCGGCGCATCCGTTGGCGGCGAAGTCACCGCAGGTTTCGAGGGTTCGCCGGCATTCCAGCCCTTCCAGCCACCCAGGCCAGAATGGCTGCCGCCTGACGCTGCATCGCCGGCCGAAGCCGCAGCGCCATCGCATTGATCGCAGCTGGCGGCGTCGCGCGTCGCCTGCTGCACTAAAAATCCGTTTCCATCCCACCCTTTATCGAGGAGGTTTCCCCGATGAGACCGACATTTCGTATTCTCGCTCTCGTGACCGCTACCGCTGCAGCCACCGCCGCGGCGACCGTCGTGCTTCCGATCGGCGCCGGCAGTTCCGTACCTGCTGCCTTGCCGATGGCGGCATCATCGTCCGCGACCTTCGCCACGGCCGCCCAAGCTATCGAAGCGCCGATGGTCACCGGCCTGCCCGATTTCACCCAACTGGTCGAACGCGTGGGCCCGGCAGTCGTCAGCATCGAAGCGACCGGCAGCGGGCGCGGCACGGCCACGCGCGGCGGCGAGATGCCTGACGATCAGGATATGCCCGAATTCTTCCGGCGCTTCTTTGGTCCGGGCGGTCCGCCTATGCCGGGTGACCAGCAGTCCCCGGAGGGGAACGAGGGGCCGCAGAGTCAATCCATCGGCACCGGATTCATGATCTCGGACGATGGGTATCTGCTGACCAATCATCACGTGGTCGACGGCGCCGACGAGGTCAAAGTCAAACTCTCCGATCGTCGTGAGTTCAAGGCCAAGGTCGTCGGCAGCGATCCGGAGTCGGACGTCGCGGTGCTGAAAATCCCGGCGACTGGCCTGCCGTACCTGCGCACCGGCGAATCCAGGTCGCTCAAGCCCGGCCAATGGGTGGTGGCGATCGGTTCGCCGTTCGGCCTCGACCACTCGGTGACCGCCGGCATTGTCAGCGCGGTCGGCCGCGCCGCCAACAACGAGCAGCGCTACGTGCCTTTCATTCAGACCGACGTTGCGATCAATCGCGGCAATTCCGGCGGCCCGCTGCTCAACACTCGCGGCGAAGTGGTCGGCATCAATTCGCAGATCTTCAGCAATTCCGGCGGATATATGGGCGTGAGCTTCGCCATTCCGATGGATGTGGCGATGAACGTCGCCCAGCAGCTCAAGACCACCGGCAAGGTCAGCCGCGGGCAGATCGGCGTGTCGGTCGGCGCCGTCAGCTCGGACATGGTCAAGGGTTTCGATCTTCCCGATACCCGAGGCGCGCTGGTCAACGATGTCATGGCCGGCAGTCCGGCAGAAAAGGCCGGCATCGAACCCGGGGACGTGATCCGTTCGGTCGACGGTATCGCGATCGACGATTCCAGCGACCTGCCGCCGGTGATCGGCGCGATGGCGCCGGGCGCCACCGCCAAACTCGACATCCTCCGCAACGGTAAGCCGATCCAGCGCAATGTCACCCTGACCCGCCTTGATGAAACCGGCGTCGCCGGCAACCCGCGTCGCATCGCCCCGCGCGAGCCCGCCGCAGCCAAGGCCGAGAACCGGCTGGGCTTGATCGGCGAGGATTTAGGCGCCGACCAGCGCCGCGAGCTGGGCCTGAAGGCTGGTGAGGGCGTGGCCTTGGCCCGGATCGAAGGCAAGGCCGGACGCAAGGCAGGCCTGCGCCCGGGCGATATCGTTCTGCGGGTCGGCACCACCCCGGTGGGCAGCGTGTCCGCCCTGGAGCGCGAGTTAGGTAAGTTGATCGTTGGACAAACGGCGATGTTACTGACTAAAACTCAGTCACGGGTAAGATATGTTGCTATCGATGTTGATTAAGTCTTTGTTATCAATTGCTTTATTGACTTCAAGGGTAGAGATGCAATAGGTTGTTCTAGCGGCTTGGCGGCTGCGGCGTTCGGCTGCAATATCAAGCCTCATTCTTTCGAGAGAAAAACTATGTTCAAGTCCAACATCGGGGCTGTATCTACGCTGATTCTTCTAGCTGTTGCGGTAGTCGGTGCGTCAAGCAC
>JAYUIZ010000534.1:0-1893 GCA_043765595.1 Lysobacter sp.
GTCGAGCCCATACCAGCGGCTGCGGCCGCCAACGACGACGCGCAGGCATGACCAGCGCCCGACATTGCCCGTCTTGCCCGCGTGAGCGGCATTGACGACGAAACCGGCCACAACCAGGCCGATCTAGAACCCGACTCTATGGATCAACACTTCATCACCCGCATCGTCGAAGCCGCCCTGCTCGCGGCCAACCAGCCGCTGACCATCGTGCAGATGCGCGGGCTGTTCACCGTCGACGAGCCCGCGCCGGAAAACAGCATCGAACAGGCGCTGACCGATCTGCGCGCCAGTTGCGAAGGCCGCGGCATCGAACTGGCCGAAACCGCGTCCGGCTACCGATTTCAGGTGCAGACCGACGTCCACGCTTGGGTCGCCCGGCTGTGGACCGAGCGCCAAACCAAATACACCCGTGCGACCTTGGAAACGCTGGCGATCATCGCCTACCGCCAGCCGATCACCCGCGGCGAGATCGAACAGGTTCGCGGCGTGGCGGTCAGCAGCAACATCATCAAGGCGCTGGAAGAACGCGAATGGATCCGGGTCATCGGCCATCGCGACGTACCGGGTCGCCCGGAACTGTTGGGCACCACCCGCGGCTTCCTCGACTACTTCGGCCTGAAAAGTCTCGACCAGTTGCCGCCGCTGTCGGCGCTGAAAGATTTCGGCGAACTCGACCCGCAGCTGTCGTTCACTGATCCGGATGCGCCGAAACCCGAGGCCATCGTCGCTGGCGTGCGCGACGACGCGGAGCCGGACGACGCAGAGCCGGATGCCGAGCTGGACGATGCGGATGCCGACACCGGTGTCGGCACTGCGCATCTGCCCGATGCCGAAGACCGGATCCACGATCCAGATAGTACCGATACCAGCATCGATACCCGCATCGATCCCGGTATCGCCGATGCAAACGCAAGTGAAGACAACAACGACAGCCCTGACGAAAGCAGTGTTGAAGCCCACAACGACGACGCCATTCCGGCGCCCGACGACACCCACACCGCCCTCGTCGACGACGACGACAGCACCGGAGCCTGACATGAAAGAAAAACGCCCCACCACCCTTTCGCTCAAACGCGAGAACGACGCAACCGTTGAAGCCCCGCGCCTCGAAGAGCGCCTGCACAAAGTCCTGGCCCAGGCCGGACTGGGCTCGCGCCGCGCGCTGGAACAGCGCATCGCCGAAGGCATGGTCAAGGTCAACGGCGAAATCGCCCTGACCGGCATGAGCGTCAAGGGCGGCGACCGCATCGAGATCGACGGCAAAACCTTCGTCGCCAGCGCGCTCACCGAACCGGCACGTGTGCTGATCTACAACAAGCCCGAAGGCGAAGTCACCACCCGCGAAGATCCCGAAGGCCGCCCGACCATCTTCGAGGCCCTGCCGGTGCTCAAAGGCGCGCGCTGGATCGCGATCGGCCGTCTCGACATCAACACCACCGGCCTGCTGCTGCTGACCACCGACGGCGAACTGGCCAACGCGATGATGCATCCGTCGTTCGAGATCGAACGCGAATACGTCTGCCGCGTGCGCGCCCCCGAAGGCGAAGACACCGTGTCTGACAAGCTGGTCGACCGGCTGCGCCGCGGCGTGGCGCTGGAAGACGGTCCGGCCAAGTTCGACAAGATCGAACGCATCGGTGGCACCGATTCCAACGAATGGTTCCAGGTCTCGCTCAGCGAAGGCCGCAATCGCGAAGTCCGCCGGCTGTGGGAGTCGCAGGGTTGCCAGGTCAGCCGATTGAAGCGCGTGCGCTATGGCGACGTGTCGCTGCCGCAGCAGTTGCTGCGCAGCCAGAGCCAGGAACTCGGGACAGCACAGGTCGACAGCCTGCGCAAGAAACTTAACCTGGAAGAAGGCCCGCCGCCGGCGCTGACCCTGCAGCCGGTGATCGG
>JAYUIZ010000535.1:0-1891 GCA_043765595.1 Lysobacter sp.
CAGAAGCCATCGCGCCAACCTGATCCGCAGCTTCGACCGCGTGCTCCGCGGCTTTGTGGTCAAGGCTGACGATGCGGCATTGGCGAAACTGCTGGCCGACCCGCGTGTGGCCTACGTCGAAGAAGACGGTTTGGTATCGGTGAAAAATACACAGAGCGGCGCGACCTGGGGCTTGGATCGAGTCGATCAGCGCCATCTTCCGCTCAACGGCACCTACACCTACAGCACGACTGCAGCCGGCGTGAGGGCTTATATCATCGATACCGGCGTGCTCGGCACGCATAGTCAGTTCGCTGGCCGCATGGGCAATGGTTTCGACGCAATCGGCGACGGTTGGGGCACCAGCGACTGCAACGGTCACGGCACGCATGTCGCCGGCACCGTCGGGGGCACCACTTGGGGCGTTGCTAAAGGCGTGACCATCCATCCAGTGCGCGTGCTCGGCTGCAGCGGTAGCGGCACTTGGTCGGGCGTGATCGCGGGTATGAATTGGGTTGCGGCCAACCGCGTGTTGCCGGCCGTCGCCAACATGAGTCTGGGCGGCGGTGCGAATAGCTCGGTGGATGCCGCTGTGGCCAATCTGACCAATGCTGGCGTAACTGTAGTGGTCGCGGCAGGCAACGACTGGGCTGCGAATGCCTGCAATACCTCGCCCGCGCGCGCGCCATCGGCAATCACGGTCGGCTCGACCGACAGTAATGATGCGCGCTCGTCATTCTCTAACGTAGGGAGCTGTCTGGATATCTTCGCGCCCGGCGGCGGCATTACCTCGGCTTGGCACACCAGCACCACTGCGGCCAGTACCATCAGCGGCACGTCGATGGCAGCTCCGCATGTCGCCGGTGCCGCAGCGCTGTTCCTGGCCAATAACCCCAGCGCCACGCCGGGTCAGGTGACCACTGCGATCATCAACAACGCGACGCCTAACAAAGTGACCGACGCAGGCAGCGGGTCGCCCAATCGCCTGCTGTTTACGTCCTTCGGCAGTGGTCCGGTCGTTTCTCCGCCGAGCATCAGCAGTCTGTGGTGCAATTTCAACGGTGTCGATAGTGATTGCTACGTGAGCTACAGCTCCTCTACGCCGGCAAGCGTCGGCTGGAATTCCGGTAGCGCTTCAGGCGATTCCACGTTCAGCGTCTGCGGAATACTGCTTACCCCATACGCGCAGAACGCTGGCACTCAAGTTGCGCCTGCACGGTGGGGACAAGAGTATTCGATCCCGGTCACGGCGACGGTATCCAACCAGGGTGGTACTGTGTCTGCAACGACATACGCGCAATGCAACCCAAGCGGCAATATTTACTGATCCAAATCGACTGATGGCGTCTCAAGATCGAGACAATGCAGAATCAGGTCTACGCATGAACAATCCGGCCCTCTTGTTGAGAGGGCCGGATCAACTTTGACCGCGCCGCGCCCGGATAGTTGGTTTACCTTCGGGAATCGCTATGGCGATTCCCGATTCTGGCGCGGACATAATGTTGTTCAAGCGTACCCACAGTAAAACCCGTCCACCCAGATGCGACCGATCCGTATTGAGTGAAGGAGCGCTCAGTAAAAAAAACGGCTCTTCGTGAATTCCAGCGGGTCGATTCCGTGGCTTTACAGGCGGAATCGCCTTTTAGATCAGTCGTTTGCAGTGCTCGCACGGGTGGCATTTCGCGCATCATTGGCCGATGCGCACATCTGACCAGCCCTCAGGCCGTCTCATTGACGCCTACGCCTTCCCCGGATTTCGTCCGTTGTCCCGCGTCCAGCACGTGCCGGATGATCCGCAGGCGCGGGTGGTCACGCTGCGCCGACGCGAAAAAAACGATCTGCGGCACCTGCGGTCATCGCCAACGCGGGTGATATGACCGCAGGACCCGGCGCGCACGCGATCTGTCCTGCG
>JAYUIZ010000536.1:0-5225 GCA_043765595.1 Lysobacter sp.
GATCTCACCGGCGCCAGATCGCCGAATCCCAGCGTGGTGTACGTGGTGGCCGACAGATACATCGCATCGAACAGGGTATCGAACCCCTGCTCGCCGTGGATGGTGCCGGTATCCGGTATGCCGAGCATTCCCCAGTAGGCGAAGCCGTAGCACCAGATTTCGACGACGTGCAGCGTCAGCAGCGCGAAGATGATCTCGAGCATCGCGCGACGGTCGCGCTTGGCCTCGCGCACCGCGTAGCGCCGCGCGAGCCAGTGCAGTCCCTCGTAGTGGATCACCACCACCAGCGCGGTGACCGCCAGCGTGACGAACACGACCAGCGCGTGTTCGCCCCACTGTTCCGCCGGAATCAACCATTCCATATTCATCAGCAGTCGGCGCCTGTCGTTGCGAAGGTCATCTTCAAAATCTAGCGCTGCGCGATCGATACATAATCGCGATCTTCCGGGCCGACGTAATTCGCGCTGGGACGGATAATCTTGCCGTCTTCGCGCTGTTCGATGACGTGCGCACTCCAGCCGGTGGTGCGCGCGATCACGAACAGCGGCGTGAACAGCGGCGTCGGGATGCCCATCATGTGATAAGCCGAAGCGCTGTACCAGTCGAGGTTCGGGAACATCTTCTTGGTGTCCATCATCAGTGTCTCGACGCGTTCGGACACGTCGAACAGTATTTGGTTCCCGCCGTCGGCGCAGAGCTTGCGCGAGAGTTCCTTGATGATCGGGTTGCGCGGATCGCCGATGGTGTACACCGGATGGCCGAAGCCGATAATGATTTCCTTGCGCTCCATGCGCGCGCGGATATCGGCTTCCGCCTCATCGGCCGTGGCGTAGCGGCTGATGATGTCCATCGCCACTTCGTTGGCGCCGCCGTGCTTCGGCCCGCGCAGCGCGCCGATACCGCCGGTGATGCAGCTGTGCATGTCGCTGCCGGTACCTGCGATCACGCGCGCGGCGAAGGTCGATGCGTTGAATTCGTGTTCGGCGTACAGGATCAGCGACTTGTCGAGTGCGTCTTCATGCAGCGCGCTGGGCGGCTCCCCGTGCAACAGGTGCAGGAAGTGCGCGGCCACGGAGTCGTCGTCGGTCTGGGTATCGATACGGTCGCCGTTGCGGGTGAAATGCCACCAGTACAGCAGCATCGAACCGAAGCTGGCGATCAGGCGGTCGGCGATGTCGCGGGCTTCGCTGGCAGGATGACCTTCGCGCTCCGGCAGCACCGTGCCCAGCACCGAACAACCGGTGCGCATCACGTCCATCGGGTGCGCGTTGGCCGGCACCAGTTCCAACGCTTCCTGCACGATCGCCGGCAAGCCGCGCAGGCGCTTGAGCTTGGTTTTGTAAGCCTTGAGCTGCGATGCGGTGGGCAGCGCGCCGTGCACCAGCAGATGCGCCACTTCCTCGAACGTCGACTGCGTCGCAAGGTCATGGATGTCGTAACCGCGGTAATGCAGATCGTTGCCGCTGCGGCCGACCGTGCACAGCGCGGTGTTGCCCGCAGGCGTGCCGCTCAGCGCGACGGATTTCTTCGGCTTGGGAAGCGTTTGATTGTTGTTGTCGCTCATGGTCTGGTCCTTGTTCATTGCTTCGCGGCGAACAGCGCGTCGAGCTTCTGTTCAAATGCGTGGTAGCCGATGCGGTCGTACAGCTCCTCGCGGGTCTGCATGATATCGACCACGGCCTTCTGGTGCCCGTCCCGGCGGATGCTGTCGTACACGCGTTCCGCGGCCTTGTTCATGGCCCGGAACGCGGACAGCGGGAACAACTGGATCGCGACGCCCGCCGAGGCCAGTTCGTCGCGGGTGAACAGCGGGGTCTTGCCGAATTCGGTGATGTTGGCCAGCACCGGCACCTTCACCGCGTCGACGAAACGACGGTAGGTGCCGAGGTCGTACGCGGCCTCGGCGAAGATGCCGTCGGCGCCGGCTTCCACGCAGGCGATGGCGCGCTCAATCGCCGCATCCACGCCGTCGACCTGGATCGCGTCGGTGCGCGCAATCAGGAAGAAATCGGCGTCTGTCTTCGCGTCGGCCGCCGCTTTCACCCGATCCACCATTTCGCCCTGCGACACGATTTCCTTGCCGGGGCGGTGGCCGCAGCGCTTGGCGCCGACCTGATCCTCGATATGGCAGGCCGCGGCGCCGGCCTTGATCAGCGACTTGATGGTGCGCTCGATGTTGAACGCGCTGGGGCCGAAACCGGTATCAATGTCGACCATCAGCGGCAGATCGCAGACGTCGGTGATGCGGCGGGTGTCGATCAGCACGTCTTCCAGCGTGTTGATGCCCAGATCCGGCAGACCCAGCGAGCCGGCAGCGACGCCGCCGCCTGAGAGGTAGATGGCGCGATACCCGGCGCGCTTGGCCAGCAGGGCGTGATTGGCGTTGATCGCGCCGATCACCTGCAGCGGCGATTCTTCAGCGAGGGCGGCACGGAAGCGTGCCCCTGCGGATGCGTTGCTCATTGCGGACGACTCCTTAATCTAGGTCATGCCCGTACGGGGCATCGGGCCGGGCGGCGGCATCGGCCTGCTCCCGTGGGACGCAATCTCGCACCATCGCGATGGTTGATCAATCTTGATCCGATCAATCAATCTATCGACATCCCACTGCCGGCATCGCCATGACCACCGATCTGCTGACCGCCCGCGACACCTGCCGCCTGCTCGGCATCAGCCAGGCCACGCTGTACGCCTACGTGAGCCGGGGCCTACTGGAGTCGCGGCCGGGAATGGATCACCGCAGCCGCCTGTATCTGCGCCAGGACGTGGAGCGGCTTGCACAACGCAAGCAGGCAGGCCGGGGCGCTGCCAGCGGGGCCGCACAGAGCCTGGACCGCGGCCTGCCGGTGTTGGAGACGCAGATATCGCTGATCCGCCCCGACGGCCCCTACTACCGTGGTCGCTCCGCCATCGGCGCGCTGCGCGACGGCGCCGATCTGGAAGACATTGCACGGCTGCTCTGGGACTGCGGCGATCACGATCCGTTCGCCACCGATTTCATCGACGCTTGGCCCGCCCACGTCGCCAGCATCGCCACCAACACCGACCTGCCGCCGCTGGAGCGCGCGATGGCCGCGATCCCGCTGCTGGCCCTGGATATACGTCATTCCTTCAGTTCAGCGCCGCGGGTGCGCCACGAGATCGCCGCCGCACTGCTGCGCCAGAACGCCGCGCTGCTGGTCGCGCAACCGCCGTTCGCCGGGCCGGTGCATCGCTTGCTGGCCGGCTGCTGGAAACCCGGGGACGCAGGCTTCGCCGATCTGGTCCGCGCCGCGCTGGTGATGTGCGCCGATCACGAACTGAATGTCTCGGCCTTCGCCGCGCGCGTAGTCGCTTCGACCGGCGCGCATCTGCATGCGACCGTCTGCAGCGGATTGGCGGCGCTGTCCGGCCCACGCCACGGCGGCGCGACGGCGCGCGCGTATGCACTGATCGCGGATGCAAGCGAGGCATCGTCCCCACACGACGTCATCGCCGCCCGCTGGCAGCGCGGCGACGATCTCCCGGGCTTCGGTCACGCGCTGTATCCGCACGGCGACCCGCGCGCCGCAGAGCTGCTGGCGCGGGTGCGCGTGCTGCATGCAGGCTCGCCGGGACTCGCGGCGCTGGAGACGATCATTGCCGCCACCGAAGAGGTCAGCGGGCAACGACCGAACATCGACTTCATGCTCGCCGCGATCTGCCGCGTCAACGCATTGCCCGCAACGCCGGCATTGGTGATGTTCGCGGCCGGGCGTCTCGCGGGGTGGCTGGCGCATGCGCTGGAGCAGCAGGCGCAGGGGAAATTGATTCGACCGAGGGCTAGGTATACGGGGGTGGAGCCTTGAGGAGCGGCCGCAAACCTGTCCTTTCTGACAGGTATCCTTGGCGCCTGCAAGGCGAGTAGAACAATGTCTACAGCGATCTTCAAGTGGGGGAGTAATTCACGGAGCTTTATTCGTCGAATGGAAAAAAAGCTGATCCCATTTCGCGCAGCATTGCGGCGTAGGCGCCCGCCGGTCAACAGCGTGTATTCAATACTCAGATTAAGATTAGCTGTAGCCACAGGCGGCTACTCGATTCAAGTGTACTTTGCGTTTGCATATTGAGAAATGCAAAGTAAATTTCGGACGAATAACGCAATTAATCTTGCGAAAATTAAGGATTGTGATGCCAGACCTCTTTCGTAATCTTCAGCCTAATATTGATGGAAATCAGCGCATCCGGACGCCGCAGCGCGAAGCGTATGCAGCCTTACGCGCTTTTGCTTCGGATCCTGCAACTAAGAATCGAGAAGTAGGAGTCGTCCTACCGGTGGGCTGCGGCAAGTCGGGATGCATCACTTTGTCCCCGTTTGCGTTTCGCTCTCGCCGTACTCTCGTCATTGCGCCAGGCGTGGGTATTGCCGAACAGTTATCAAAAGATTTTAACCCCGCGAACCCGGCAATGTTCTATCAGAAATGCGAAGTTTTGACAGCTCCGCCTTATCCTGAGCCGGTTGAAATTCGGGGCACAACTACCAATCGAACTGATATCGATGAAGCTGATGTAGTCATTACAAACATCCACCAGCTTCAAGGAGAAGACAATCGCTGGCTTGATGGCTTGGCTGCAGACTATTTCGATCTAATTCTTTTCGATGAAGGGCATCACAGTGTTGCCGCTACATGGGAAGCGTTGAAAGCGAAATTTCCAACAGCAAACATCGTAAATTTCAGTGCCACCCCACTTCGCGCTGACGGTCAGCTGATGGCCGGAAATATAATTTACTCATTCCCTATATTTCGAGCCATCCAAGAAGGCTACGTCAAAAGACTAAAAGCGCTTCAACTAAATCCGCGCACATTGCGCTACGTGCGACGTGAAGATGATCGGGAAGTTGAAGTTCCGCTCGAAGAAGTCCGACGACTAGGAGAAACAGACGCTGACTTTCGCCGAAGTGTTGTCACCTCAACTGAAACGCTAAACACTATTGCCGACGCATCTATTCGCGAGCTGCAACGTCTGCGGCAGGAAACCCAAGATAATCGCCTCAAAATTATTGCATCCGCATTGAACTACGAGCATTGCGTTCAAGTTGTTCAGTCATATAGGTCCCGTGGCCTGCGAGCTGACTACGTTCACTCACGTCTTGGACCAGCAAACATGCAAGTTATGCGTCGGCTTGAGAATCACGAACTAGACGTGATAGTGCAGGTACGCAAGCTCGGAGAGGGTTTCGATCACCCACTTTTGGCAGTAGCGGC
>JAYUIZ010000537.1:0-5214 GCA_043765595.1 Lysobacter sp.
GCGCAGAGGGCGGTGCGCATGATCGAATCGGGCATCGCCCAATACGCAAGCGGCGCCCACGGGATTCGCGACGCCACGTTGTGCCATGGACAAGCCGGCGTCGCTTTGACGTTCGAGTATCTGGCGCAGGGCGATGCTTTCGAGCCGGCGTTGACGGCCGCGTTGCGGAATGCAGCGCTGAAGGCGAGCGGTGAGGCATTGGGCGAAGAGCGACGCGACCTTGGCGATTGCGTTTACTTCCACTGGACCCCGGAAGGAATGAAATCGAAAATGTCGTTTCTCGAAGGTGGCCCGGGCGTCGCCCTCGCGATCTCTGCGGCCTATGCTGGAGCACCGCGTCCATGGATGAATCTACTTGCGTATTACTGACCAACGAAGCATGGCCGTAGCGTTCCGGCACACTTCGGGTTTCGGGATGCGCCGGTGCGGCGCTACCGGGCGCGGCCGAAACCGGAAGGCACGTGATTGCCCGGGGGCGCATGCTCGTCCAGAACATGAAACCGCAATGCCTTGCATGGACCGTATGCCGATATGAAGAAAAGTCTGTTCAGGCCAGAAGTCAGCGAAAAGAACGGCGAAAACTGGCTGGGCGAAATACGGCTCGCTTCACCGATATCGCACAGGATATGGGCCGTGGGTGCGTTGATCGTGGCTGTGATGATCGTCGCCTGGCTTTGCTTCGGCGAGTACACGCGCCGCGAACGGGTGCATGGGGTCCTGGTTCCGGCTGGCGGGTTGGCCAGGCTCAAATCGCGCAGCGCTGGCGAGGTCTCGAAGATATACGCGCGGGAAGGCGAAATCGTCGAAAAAGGACAGGTGCTGCTCGAAATCAACAATGATCGGTACATCGCTCCCGGCACGGGCGTAGCCGACGATGTTTCGGTCGCGATCGATCAAGAAAAAACCACCCTACGCGGCGATATCGCCAATGCCAGGGATTCGATGGAAAGTCGTCGCGACGATTTGCGGCTGCAGATTTCCCTCATCAGGCAACAGATGGTGCATAACCGCGAGATGCTCGTCATCCTTCGCGAGGAAGCACGCGCTCAGCATGAACTTTTCGAGAAGATCAAGCCGGCACTCGAACAGGGTTACGTCTCCGCCACGCAGGTCCAACAGCAAAGGTCGTCCGCCCTGTCGGCGAATGCTGCCGTCACACGCCAGCTCGCCGAGAAAATCGGCCTTGAGCAGCAACTGCGCGACGCGGAGGGAAAAATGGCGCAAGCCGGTCACGAAATGGATGTGAAGATCAACGATTCCATTCGGCAGTTGGCGCGCACGAACGCTGCATACGACAAGAACGAAGCGGAACGTAAAACGATCATCAAGTCTCCGGTCGACGGAGTCGTTTCTTCTATTCTCGTCTATCAGGGTCAAACCGTAGGCAGCGGATCGTCGCTGGCCACCGTCGTGCCCAAGGATGCGCTGCTGGAAGCGGAACTGCTGGTGGCAACCTCGGCGGTCGGATTTGTTCGACCCGGAAGCACGGTCGCCATCCACTATCAGGCTTTTCCTTTCCAGAAATTCGGCGTGCATCGCGGCAAGGTGAAATCCATCTCGATGAACGCGCTCTCGCCCGCCGAAATCACCGAGCTGACCGGATTGAACAATGCGACCGAACCGATGTATCGCGTTCGCGCATCACTGCATCAACAGACGATCCAGGTCTATGCTACGGAGAGGAAATTGACTGCCGGCATGGCAATCACTGGCGGGATCATGCTGGACAAACGCCGCATCTACGAATGGCTTTTCGAGCCCCTGTATACGTTGCGCAAAAAAATGGAAGAAGAACCGTGACCGATCAAGCTCATACACCTCCTGGGCAAGGCGGTCGCGCGGATCCGACGCAGGATGCGGTCGAGCCGGGGAAATGGGCCCGGCTGTTGAACTTCGGATCCAGAAAACGTGTTCCCGTCGTTCTCCAGACCGAAACCGCGGAATGCGGTCTCGCTTGTCTGGCAATGATCGCCGGTTTTTACGGCCACGAGAACGATATGCTCTCGTTGCGCGCACGTTTTCCGACCTCGCTGCGAGGTACGAAGCTTCAGGATCTGATGGTAATCGCGAACGCCATGGGCCTCGCGTCCAGGCCGGTCCAAGTGAGTCTAGAGGATCTCGATCATCTCTATCTGCCGTGCATTCTGCATTGGGATATGAATCATTTCGTGGTTCTGACGAAGGTTCGGGGCGAAAGCGTGGAAATCGTCGATCCTGGCAAGGGCCGTCGCAGGATGAGGCTGTCGGAGGTCAGTCGTCATTTCACCGGCGTGGCGCTCGAATTGGAGCCTGGTCCGAATATCGAGAGGAACGACATCCGGCAGTCGATCTCGCTGCGGAACCTCGCCGGTTCGATCACCGGCCTGGGAAAGGGATTGATGCAGGTTCTCGCGCTCGCGCTGCTGCTCGAACTGCTGGCCTTGTTGTCTCCGCAGTTCCTGCGGATCATTCTTGACCAAGTGCTCGCCGACAGCGACGAAAACCTGCTGAAGTTGATCGGGGTGAGTTTCCTGTTGTTGCTACTCATGAAAACATTCGTGGAGGGTTTGAGAACCTGGACTGTGATGTGGTTGAGCTCCAACATCAACATCGGCTGGACGGCCAACGTTTTCAACCATCTTCTCAAGCTCCCATTGGACTATTTCACGAAACGATATCTGGGCGACATCATTTCCAGATTCGGTGCGATCAACGTCATTCAGCAGACGCTCACGACAAAATTCGTCGTCGCGATCATCGATGGCCTGATGGCTTTTGTGACCGCCGCCATGTTGTTCTACTACAGCTGGAAACTCGCGGCCGTCACCATCGGGTTCGCCATCGTATATGCCGTCCTCAGGATGATTTATTTCCGCAGTTACCGTGAAGCCAGTCTCAAGCAGATCAATGTGATCGCGCATCAACAAAGCGCTTTGATCGAATCGCTGCGCGGCATGCAGGCGATCAGGCTCAACAACCGAACCGCGCAGCGAAGCGCGAAGTACATGAATTCGACCGCCGATGTCCTGAACACATCCATCATGGTGCAGAAGCTGAATCTGATCTTCGATTCGATGAACGGGCTGACTACAGGCTCCCAGCGGATCGTGGTGCTGTGGATCGGGGCGCTGTTCGCTCTGCGCGGGGAAATGACCGCCGGCATGCTCATTGCGTTTGTAGCATACGCCGATCTTTTTACTTCTCGATTCGTCGGTTTGGCTGACTATGCCATCCAGTTCCGCCTCTTGCGCCTGCAGGGCGAACGGTTGGCCGACATTGTGCTCAATGCGCCCGAGAAGCATGTCGAAGGGAGCTATGCGGGTGAACTGAAGCAATATGGGCTCAGTTTTTCCAATGTCTCATTCCAGTACAGCTACAACCTGCCGATGGTACTGAACGATTGTTCTTTCGAGATCGCGGACGGTGAAGTCGTGGCGATCACCGGCGTTTCCGGAAGCGGGAAGAGCACGATCGCGAAGATACTGCTTGGCGTGATCGATCACGCACAGGGCGCCATCAAGATCGGTGATGTCGATATCCGGATGCTGGGAAAACGCACCTGCAGGGACTTCATTTCCTCTGTGCTGCAGGACGATCAGCTGTTCAGCGGTACCGTCCTCGAAAACATCACTTTCTTCGACCCCTCCGCGACCGTCGAGCGTGCGCAGGCCGCCGCTGAAAAGGCGAACATCGCTGCGGAAATCGATGCGATGCCGATGGGCTACCAGACCATGATCGGTGATATGGGGTCCACGTTGTCGGGTGGGCAGCATCAGCGCCTGCTTTTGGCCAGAGCACTTTATCGGGATCCGCGTATTCTGGTGCTCGACGAAGCCACCAGCCATCTCGATCTGCAGAACGAAGACAAGATTTGCGCTGCGGTCAAGAGCGCGGGAATCACCACGTTGATCATCGCGCACAGGCCGCAAACCATCCAGTCGGCGGATCGTGTCCTGTTACTTCAAGATGGGAAGTTGTCCGAGATTCCAAAACCTTATGGGCCGGATTATTCGGACGTTGGCGGTCTCTGAATGTTCGGCGATCATAGTTCAAATGCAGAAGCGATTGCGGATCAATACGTGATGCATGGAAGGGTTCTGGTCGAATGAAGAATTCCGGTTTCAAAGCGGATGGATTGGCTGTTCTGAGGTTTCCCGTGCTGCACAGCGGGACGCTCGATAGTTTGGCTGCCATCGGGGTGGAAGACCTCGCCGAAGCGGTTCGCGGTTATCTGTCCGATCCCTACATCCGCGAGGCTATTTACCTCGCGTCGCCGTCCCTGTATCAGAAGATGTGCGCATGGGAGGCCGGCGAGAGCGTCTTCAACGGCATTCCCGAGACCATTTCACGATATTTATTGCGCATGGCCTATCGCGCGACGCCTTTCGGTACCTTCTCCGGGGTCGCACACTGCGATGTAGCCAAATGCGAGACCGCGATCAAGATCCCGCCGCGCGAGCGGATGCGTCGGCTCGCACAGCTCGATGGGTCGGCGCTGTCGAGGTTGGCCTTGAGGTGTGTGACGGACCTGAGTATCCGTGCTGGACTGCGTTTTTCGCCCAACGACACTCTGTTCGTAAATGGCGATGTTGTCGTGTTCACCGCCTACGCCCGCAACAAGCGCGGCAGACGCATCTATCGTCGTGTGGAAATCGAATTCAGCCAGCACGTTGAGGCCGTATTGGAATTCGCAAGGGACGGCCTTACGGTTATGGAAATCGTCTCTGCGATCATGCTTCGCTTTCCAGGCGAAGCGGAATGCGATGAGGCTGAAGTTTTCGTCTGGGATCTCGTTGAGGCCCAGGTACTCTGTTGCGATGGCCTTGTCGATATTACCGATGAGAATGGTCTTGACCGGCTCTTGGAACATTTGCCTGCCGGCTCCGATCTGCATACATCCATCTCCGATATCGCCAACGCGTTGACGGACCTCGATGGAGAAATGCCGGTGAACCTGCCTGGCGTTTACGCTTCGCTTGCGGACAGACTGACGGAGATGAAGATTCAGTCGGATAGGGGGTTGCCGACAAAGGTCGATCTCTACGCGTCCGCCGATTTCGAGTCGAAACTTTCAGCTGATATCGTCGCAAACGTCGAGCGCGTTGTGAACGAACTTGTTTCGATCACGAACAAAAAAAGCAAGCTTGCCGAGTTCATAAAGTCTTTCAGCGAGCGTTACGGTGAAAGCGAAGTCCCGTTGCCGATCGTTGCGGATCAATTGGAAGCGCTCGGTTT
>JAYUIZ010000538.1:0-5213 GCA_043765595.1 Lysobacter sp.
CGCACCCAGGCCCAGCCGGATCGCGACCAGCGGCGCCGCGCCGAATTCGGGCGCAGCCACCCGCATGAACATGAAAGAGGCGCCCCAGATCGCGCCGAGCACGCACAGTTCGAGCGGCGTGAGCCAAGTCTTTTGCGTTTCCATGGCCGGCAGAGGGGTCTGCAGCATGTTGGAGGTGCTCATGGGCGGAGATCCTGATCGAAGGTGTTGGCGTCGGCTATCCGCAAACGGCTGTCCTGGGCATCGGTGGCGCCATCGATCCGCACCGCATGCCCGCCGACCCGAATCCCGCCTTCCGGGCCGATCCCGACCCGCAGCCGACTGGGCCGGCCCATGTCGTCGCCCTGGCGGATATCGACGGTGGCCGGCGTGTCCACCAGGCCGAGCGCGCGAAGATAGCCGCCGAACGCGGCCGCAGCGGCGCCGGTTGCCGGGTCTTCGACCACGCCGCCGACTGGAAATGGATTCCGCGCATGAAATAAGATTTGTGTCTCGCGCCAGACCAGATCAACCGTGGTCAGGTCGTGCTCGCGCTGGATGCGTTCAAGGGCGTCGAAGTCGTAATCGAGATCGGCCAGGCGGGCCCGCGTTGCCGCGGCGAGCACCAGATGCCGCGCGCCTGCGAAGGCCACCCGCGGCGGCAGAGCCGGATCGAGTTCATCTTCGCGCCAACCCATTGCGGCGAGGACTGCAGCCACCAGTGCAGGTTCGGCAACCTCGACCCGCGGCGCGACGCTGGTCAGGGTCGCGAGCGGGCCATCGGCATCCGTGGAGACCGTCACCGGCACCTCGCCGACCGGCGTTTCGAACCGCAGCGATGTCTCGCCTGTGCTGTGAAACAAGGCGATCGCGTTGGCGATTGTAGCGTGCCCGCAGAACGGCACTTCAGCGCGCGGGCTGAAATACTGCACCCGGTAACGGCCCGGGCCGGTCGCGGTCAGGAATGCGGTTTCGGAATAACCGACATCGGCGGCGATCTTCTGCATCCGCGCGTCGCTCAACCCGTCCGCGTCCAGCATCACGCCTGCAGAATTGCCGCCCAGCGGCGTGTCGGTGAAAGCGGCATAGCGCAGGAGGGTGGGCATGGCAGGGCCTGTTGTGGGGAAGGCGGTGGCGCTTATTATGGTTTCCGCCCGCGCGGCCACAAGCGCATACTTTCGTGGCTAGACAACAGCGAAATTTGAGGCTCGCATGACCATCCGACCCGAACTGTTGCCCGCGCTGGCCGCGTTCGAAGCCGCCGCCCGCCATCAGAACTTCGCCCACGCCGCGGAAGAGTTGCATTTGACCGCGAGCGCGATCAGCCATCACGTGCGCAAACTCGAACAGCGACTCGGCGTCGTCTTGTTCCAGCGTCATGCGCGCGGGGTCGCGCTGACCGCCGAGGGCCGGCTGCTGGCCGATGCCGCCAGCAGCGCGCTGACCGACCTCGACGGCGTGCTGCGCGGCCTGCGCGCCATGCGCGACGACCGCGACCTCGTGCGCATCACTACCCTGCATTCGTTGATCTACACGTGGCTGCTGCCGCGCCTGCCCGCCTTCGCCGCGCTGTATCCGCAGATCCGGCTGGCGTTCGACAGCAGCGTCGGACTGACCCGGTTCGACGACGGCGGCCCCGACCTGGCCATCCGCCATGGCCCCGGGCACTGGCCCGGGCTCAATGCGCATCATCTGATGGACGACGCGCTGTTCCCCATGGCCTGCGCCGGACTGGCGGCGCGGGCATCGGTGCCCGCCGACATCGCAGGATTGCCGCTGGTGGCCGACCTGGCCCGCCAAGGCTGGCACGACTGGTTCCGCGCCGCCGACGTGCATGGCGCACAGCTCGACGTGCGCTTCACCTTCAGCGACAGCACCGTCGCGCTGGAAGCCGCGGCGCACGGCCTGGGTGCGGTGCTGGCGCGCGAGAAGATCGCCCGGCCGTGGCTCAGCGACGGCCGTCTGCAGCGCCTGCCGGGACCGCTGCTGCCGACCCGCTGGCGTTACTTCATCGTGCATCCTTCGCATCGTCGCCTGCGCCCGGCCGCGCAGATCTTTGTCGACTGGCTGCTCTCGACCAGCGTCGGCGAACGCGGCCAAGCGACAGCCCCGACGATGGCGGCGGCCGGCGACAATGCCCGACCTTCCGCAGCGGGCACCCGATGACCAGCGCCGCGACCACAACCACTGCCACCCGCACCGCCTGGCTGCAGATCCACTTCTGCGTGATGCTGTGGGGCTTCACCGCGATCCTGGGCAAGCTGATCAGCATGCCGGCGCTGCCGCTGGTGTGGTGGCGCATGCTGATAGTGGTGGTGCTGCTGTTGCTGCTGCCGCGCGTGTGGCGCGGTCTGCGTGCGATGCCTGCGCGGCTGCTCTGGAGCTATGCCGGCGTGGGCGTGCTGGTCGCGCTGCACTGGCTGACGTTCTATGCGGCGATCAAGCTGTCGAACGCGTCGGTCGGCGTCACCTGCATGGCGCTGGGCACGGTCTTCACCGCACTGACCGAACCATGGCTCACCGGAAAACGCCTGTCGAAGCGCGAGTTCGCGCTGGGCCTCACGGTGCTGCCTGGCGTCGCGCTGGTGGTCGACGGCATTCCCGACGACATGGCGATCGGCGTGGTGATAGGCACGATCTCGGCGATATTCGTGGCGCTCTTCAATTCGCTGAACAAACGGCTGGTGGAACATGGCGACGCACTGTCGGTCACCGCGCTGGAAATGGCTGCAGGCGTCGCGGCGATCACCTTGATCGCACCGCTGTCCGGGATGCTGTCGCCGGCTTTTGGCGGCAATCCGTTCCTGCTGCCCGATCTGCACGACGGCGCTTATCTGGTGCTGCTCGCGGTCGCCTGCACCCTCGTGCCGTTCGTGCTGTCGCTGTTGGCGCTGCGCCACCTCACCGCGTTCGGCACCCAGCTCGCGGTGAATCTGGAACCCGTGTACGCGATCGCGCTGGCGATGCTGCTGCTGGGCGAACAGCGCGAACTCAACCCGCGGTTCTATTTGGGCGTGGCGATCATTCTGGGCGCAGTGCTGATTTATCCGCTGCTGGTGCGGCCGAAGAAGATCGCTCACCCCGAGATCCTGGCCACCGGCGAATCCAAGGTCGTGGGCGACTAAAAAGGAGAAAAAGCATGGAAGGGCACACGATTTTTCAACGCACGGAATTATTGATTCAGAATCTGATCGAAATCAGCAACCATCCTCTCTACGATGATTCCTCCCGAATTACTGCAAGCGCAGATTTCTGCATTCTAGCGTTGGAGCATGCCGAATCCGTACGGAATCTCGCAGAAAAAGAACTTTATGCCTCCTGCATCGCTCTCATACGAGTCCAGTTCGAAACTCTGGTCAGAGGTATCTGGACGTTGTACTGCGCATCTGACGAAGACATCGATAAAATCACGGTTGACGTTACTTCCATACCACAACAACAGCCAGAAAAAATTCCAATGGCTCATGACATGCTTGTAGCGCTTGGCGAAAAGCCGCAAGCCGCGGTTCCGTTCAATGCGCTTTCAGAGTTCAAGGAACACTCATGGAAGCCCCTGAACTCATATGTCCATGCCGGAATCCATCCGCTGGCAAGACAGCGTGGAGGCTATCCGATTCAGTTCATCGAACAACTCATAAAGATCAGCAACGGCCTCGCGGTCATTACGGTCATGCAGATATGTGTTCTCACCGGCAACGGCGAGTTGCAGAAACAGATCTCGCCGTTGCATACCCGCTTCTCGGATTGCTTACCCGACCATAGAAATAGCGTATAACTTGGCGCGGTTCGCTGCGGCAGCCACCCAACCCAGACCGACCGGACACGCATGTATCTGGAGTACTACGGCCTCGACCAGGCGCCGTTCTCGATCACGCCCGACCCGCATTACGTGTTCCTCAGCGAACATCATCGGGACGCGCTTGCGCATCTGCTTTATGGCATCCATCAGGGCGGCGGCGGCGGTTTCGTGCAGCTCACCGGCGAAGTGGGCACCGGCAAGACCACCTTGAGCCGGCTGCTGTTGAATCAACTGCCGGAGAACACCCACGCCGCGCTGGTGTTGAATCCGCGGCTGGAGCCGGCTGAACTGCTGCAGACGATCTGCGAGGAACTCCGCCTGCCGACCAGCATCGCGCCTGCGCCAGCGCCGGCCGCGGCGCCCGCCGGCAAGCGCAAGGGCAGCAAAACCGCCGCGCCCACCGGCAGTCGCGCAAAACCCGGCGGCAAGGCGATGTTCGATGCACTCAGCGCCTATCTGCTGGAGGCGTACGCCAAGGGCGACCGGGTGGTGCTGATCATCGACGAGGCGCAGAACCTCTCGACCGAGGCGCTGGAACAGGTGCGGCTGCTCACCAATCTCGAAACCGAAACCCAGAAGCTGCTGCAGATCATCCTGATCGGTCAGCCGGAGCTGCGCGACACCCTGGCACGACCGGAACTGCGCCAGCTCGCGCAGCGCATCACCGCGCGCTACCACCTGCGGCCGCTCGACGAAGCCGGCACCGCCGCCTATCTGCGCCATCGACTGACCACCGCCGGCGCCAAGCGCTTCCCGTTCGCGCAGGACGCGGTGCGCCGCATCCACCAGCGCAGCGGCGGCGTGCCGCGGCTGATCAACGTGATTGCCGAACGCGCCCTGCTCGGCGGCTACGCCCACGATCTGCTGAGCATCGATGCGAAGACCGTCGACCGCGCTGCAAGCGAAGCGCTGGCACCGTCATCGGCCGCACATACGCAGCGCGACCGTGCTTTGTTCATCGCTGCGGGCGCGCTCGCGCTGGCCGCGATCGTCATCGCGTTGATGCTGTCGCGGACATCGCCGGGCGATGCGCAGGCGATCGATGCTCCGGCCACCACCACATCCGTTGCTAGTGCATCGACGGCGACTTCGACCACGCCCCACCGCCCCGTGCTTGACGGCGCCGCGCTGCTGCAGCGGGTGCGCCAAACTCCGCCCGGATCCGTGAGCGAGTGGCAGTCGCTGGTCGCAGCGTGGAAAGCGCCGGCTGCGCTGAGCAAAGGGTCGCCCGATGCCTGCCCGCCCACGCTGTCGCCCGGCTGGCGCTGTCTGCGCAGCCGCGCGCAACTCGATCAACTGCTGCGGATCGGTCGCCCTGTGCTGCTGCGCCTGCGCGCCGAACCGCAGGCGGTCTGGGCGTCGCTGCTCGGCGCCGACACCGCTGACGGCAGCGTGCGCGTCTCGCTGGATGGCGACGCGATCGATGTCGACCGGG
>JAYUIZ010000539.1:0-1878 GCA_043765595.1 Lysobacter sp.
CGCGCCGATGCCTTCGTCCAAAGCACTCGTCATCGGCCATCGCGGCGCGAGCGCGCTGCGGCCGGAACACACGCTGGCGGCGTATGCGAAGGCGATTGAGGACGGCGCCGACCTGATCGAGCCAGATCTGATCAGCACCCGCGACGGCGTGCTGGTGGCGCGACATGAAAATGAGATCTCCGGCACCACCGATGTCGCACAGCGGCCGGACTTCGCCTCGCGCAAAACCACAAAGACCATCGATGGCGAACGGATCACGGGCTGGTTCACCGAAGACTTCACCTGGGCCGAGCTGAAAACCCTGCGCGCCCGCGAGCGCCTGCCGGAGCTGCGTTCGACCGCATTCGACGGCCAGTATGCGATCGCGACGCTCGACGAGATCATCGGCCTTGCAGCAGAAGCTTCGGCGAAACACGGTCGGCTGATCGGTCTGGCGCCGGAGATC
Source organism: Lysobacter sp. (assembly GCA_043765595.1). Lineage (GTDB taxonomy): Bacteria > Pseudomonadota > Gammaproteobacteria > Xanthomonadales > Xanthomonadaceae > Lysobacter_I. Next base: position 446 of record JAYUIZ010000539.1, read on the forward strand.
AAGCATCCCAGCCATTTCGCCGCGCTGGGTCTGGCGATGGAAGCCAAACTGCTCGCGGCCCTGCGCGCGCACTCACATACGCGCGCGGCGCCGGTGGTGATTCAGTCGTTCGAGACCGCCAACCTGCGCGAACTGCGCCGCGGAATCGAACGTGGCTCCAACATTTCGCTGCTGCAGCTATTGGGCGGCAAGCGCAACCGTCCCTACGACACGGTCGCCGACGGCAAACCGGTGAATTACAGCGCGATGATGACAACCGACGGTTTACGCGAGATCGCGACCTATGCCGACGCCATCGGTCCCTCGTATCGCGATCTCGATCCATCCCACGGGCGCAGCCGGCTTGTCGATGATGCGCATGCGGCAGGATTGCGGGTGATCGTCTATACCTTCCGGCCGGAGAATCATTTCCTGGAAGGCCAGTATCGAGGCGACGGCGGCCCCACCGCCCGCCACGATGCAGGATCGATACGCCAGATCCGTGCCTACCTCGCCTTGGGCATCGATGCCTTCTTCACCGACGATCCGGCGTTGGGGCGACGCGCGGTGGATGGCGACTGAGCGTATCGCCTACCGATGACGAGCATCCCCGCAGCAGCGGTCATCCATTCGCGGCGGGTGGCTGGCATCTCAGGGCAGCGGTGACGGAGTTTCAAACTTCGCGGTGGCGGCGCTCATGCTGTCCCAGGGCGCAACATGCGATGTGAGGACTCGGCTTGGGGATGAAATGCCGAGGTGTCGTCGAGCGATCCGGCGCGGATGCCGCACAGCAAGTCCCTCGCTGCGCTCGCGATGACAGCCTTGTTGTCTTGCATCGCCAGCTCTCGGCGTGCCGACGCAGAATGGATCACAGCAGAAGAACCGGAAAACCCCATCCATGAGGCCTCCCGGTATGCGACCCCACCGGCGAGCGGTGCCGCGGGTGCGGACCGGACTTGGGGATCCGATCCGCCGACGTGCCATCCATGACATGCCGTGTTCTTGAACAGGTAAGACGCGAGGTACGTCGGAGGCGGGCCGTCCGCTGACGAGGCCATTCGGCCCGCCCCCGCTGCATCAGACTTCGTCGTCGTCGTCGGCGGCGGCAACCTTATCGCGAGGCGCATCCGCCGGCACGAACTGGGCACGCAGCGCAGCTTCCAGTTTGATCGCCATGGCAGGATTCTCCTTCATGTACTGGCGGGCGTTCTCCTTGCCCTGACCGATACGCTCACCGTCGTAGCTGTACCAGGCGCCGGATTTCTCGACGATCTTGGCCTCGACGCCCATGTCGATCAGCTCGCCTTCGCGGCTGATACCTTCGCCGTAGAGGATTTCGGTGATGACCTGCTTGAACGGGGGCGCGAGCTTGTTTTTGACGACCTTGATCTTGGTCTGGTTACCGATGATTTCCTCGCCCTTCTTGATGCTGCCGATGCGCCGAATATCGAGCC
>JAYUIZ010000540.1:0-1876 GCA_043765595.1 Lysobacter sp.
GTGGCGGTGGTGGTGGCGGTGGCGCGGGTGGTGGTGGCGGCAGCCAGCAAAGCCGCGGCTTCCTGTCTCCGCGTGGCAGCATCAGCTTTGACCGCCGCACCAATACGCTGCTGGTGATCGATATCCCGGCGCGCGTCGGCGAGATTCGTCGCCTTGTGGCGCAGCTTGACAAGCCGGTCGACCAAGTGCTGATCGAGGCCAAGATCGTAATCGCCACCGAAGACTTCGCCCGCGAACTCGGCGCCAAGTTCGGCATCAATGGTTATAAGGACAACGTTACCTACGGCAACTCGATCGGCAACACCACGGCGTCGCGCAATTCGATCACCAGCGTCGACAATGCTTTCAACAGTGCACTCCGCACATGGGACGAAGGCGGCAGGGTCGGCCCGATACCGCAGCGCGGCGCGTATACGCTCAGCGGCGGCAACAACATCGATCTCGGCGTGATTGCCGGCGGTCTGACCAGCGCCAATCCGGCCACACTTGCTTTCAGCATCCTCAATGCCGGCTACAAGCTCGACCTGGAACTCTCGGCGATGCAGGAAGAAGGCCGCGGTGAAGTGATCTCCAACCCGCGCGTCGTCACCAGCAACCAGCGCGAAGCGGTGATCAAGCAGGGCCGCGAGATCGGTTATGTCACCACCCAGCTTTCGGGCGGCACCGTAACCCAGACCGTGAATTTCAAGGAAATCGTGCTGGAATTGAAGGTCACCCCGACCATCACTGACGATGGCCGTGTCTTCCTGAATCTGGCGGTGAAGAAGGACGAGCTGGAAGACTTCATCGATACCGCCAGCGGCTCGGTGCCGTTGATCTCCAAGCGCGAAGTGAACACCGCAGTACTGGTGGACGACGGCAACACCGTCGTGATCGGCGGCGTGTACGAGTTCACCGATCGCAGTCAGGCGTCCAAGGTGCCGTTCCTGGCAGACCTGCCCATCCTTGGCAATCTGTTCAAGAAGAAGGGTCGCAGCAAAGGCAAAGCCGAACTGCTGATCTTCGTGACCCCGAAAGTCATGGGCGCGATGCCGCGGCTCTGAGCCTGCGCATCTAGCCGGCAATGCAAACGGGAGCTTCGGCTCCCGTTTTCTTTTGAAGGCGTGCATCGCGTCTGCATCGTGTCGGCAATCGGCATCGGCCTGCGGTGCCGGGGCGCTGAACATTTCCGCCCCGGATGGGTCAAACTGCGGGTCGTTTACCCTGAGCGAGGACGCATGACCGAGATCATGGATACCGCTGCCGCTGCTTCGCGGTCGCATGCCGCGTTCGCGCTGTTGCGCGAGCAGTTGTCTGCCGAGATCGTCGGCCAGTCGGGTCTGATCGAACGTCTGCTCATCGCGCTGCTCGCCGACGGCCATCTGCTGGTGGAGGGCGCGCCCGGCTTGGCCAAGACCACCGCGATCCGTGCCTTGGCCGAACGTCTCGAAGCAGATTTCGCGCGCGTCCAGTTCACGCCGGACCTGCTGCCGGCGGATCTCACCGGCACCGAAGTGTGGCGCCCGCAGGATGGCCATTTCGAGTTCCAGCCCGGGCCTATCTTCCATTCCCTGCTGCTCGCGGACGAAATCAACCGCGCGCCGGCGAAGGTGCAGTCGGCGCTGCTGGAAGCGATGGGCGAACGTCAGGTCACGGTCGGTCGGCGCACGTATCCGCTGCCGCGGCTGTTCCTGGTGATGGCGACCCAGAATCCGATCGAACAGGAAGGCACGTTCCCGCTGCCCGAAGCGCAGCTCGACCGGTTCCTGATGTACGTGCGCATCGGATATCCCGAGGCGAAGATGGAAGCCGAGATTTTGCGCTTGGCCCGCGATCGCGCGCGCGCCGAGCACGATGCGGCCGGCGCGCAGGCCGCGCCGCTGCTGAAGCTGTCGCA
>JAYUIZ010000541.1:0-5188 GCA_043765595.1 Lysobacter sp.
GGCGAGGGTCTGCGCCTTGATCTTCGCGTAGGTCTCAGCGTCGAGCACTTGATCGCCGGTCACGCCCAGCAGGCCCAAGCCCAGACCGTCGTTGGTTTCGGGCAACTCGCCGCTGTATTCGGGGCGCCGGCTCTTACTATGCATGCCGCCTTCGAACAGCTTCTCAATGACCGCATGCGCGGCATCCCAGCGCGACTGGTCGGCGCGCAGGTATTTCTCGACCTGCTGGTCGATGGCGGTGTTCATGAACATCGCGAGGATGATCGGCGCCGGGCCGTTGATGGTCATCGACACCGAGGTGCTGGGCGCGCACAGATCGAAGCCGGAATACAGCTTCTTCATGTCGTCCAGGGTGGCGATGTTGACGCCGGAATTACCGATCTTGCCGTAGATATCGGGGCGGATCGCCGGGTCTTCGCCGTACAGGGTGACGCTGTCGAACGCGGTGGACAGGCGCGCGGCCGGCTGGCCGACGCTGAGGTAATGGAAGCGGCGGTTGGTGCGCTCCGGCGTGCCCTCGCCTGCGAACATGCGGATGGGATCTTCGCCGGTGCGGCGATACGGATAGACGCCGCCGGTGTAGGGGTAGTAGCCGGGCAGGTTTTCCTTCTGCAGGAACACCAGCAGCTCGCCCCAGCTTTTGTAGGTAGGCGCGGCGATCTTCGGGATTTTTTGATACGACAGCGATTCGCGGTAGTTCTCGACCTTGATGGTCTTATCGCGGACCTGGTATTCGGTGACTTCATCGACGATGGATTTCAACCGCATCGGCCATTCGCGCAGCAGTTTCAGGGCTTCGGAGGACAGCGACTGCACGGCGTCGTTATAGCGCTGGCGGAGGGTGATGAGTGTGCGGTCGACAGTGTGAGCCCCTCTCCCGGGGGGAGAGGGAAGCAAAGCGTCGTTCGCGTACAACTCCAGCGATTTCGGCAATGCGTCATCGCCCAAATCATGCAGCGATTGCCAGTACGATTGCGCGCGATCGGCGGTGTCGGCTTGGAATTCGATCTGGCGGTTGATGCCGCGAGCCTGCTCGGCGATCTCGGCGAGATAGCGGACGCGGCTGCCGGGGATCAATACGGTGGCGCGCGGTTCTTTGAGCGAGGTGTCGAGGTCCGGCTGGAAATCACAGCGTTTCGCAGGAGTGGTTGTAGGACTGGCTTTAGGAGCGGCTGTAGGAGCGGCTTCAGCCGCGAGCTTCTGCTCTGCGGTGTTGTTCGTCGAGGAAACGGTAGAAGAGCTCGGGGCTGAAGCCCCTCCTACGGGCCCTCCCACAGCCCCGCCTGCGGCACCGACGCCGAGCTTCTCGCGCAGCAGACGGCAGAGGTTGGCGAACATCCAGCTGATGCCGGGATCGTTGAACTGCGAGGCGATGGTCGGATACACCGGCACGTCTTCATCTGCCATGGTGAACGCGACGCGGTTGCGCTTCCACTGTTTGCGGATGTCGCGCAGCGCGTCTTCGGCGCCGCGCTTGTCGAACTTGTTCAGCACCACCAGTTCGGCGTAATCCAGCATGTCGATTTTTTCGAGCTGGCTGGGCGCGCCGAAGTCGCTGGTCATGACATACATCGGGAAATCGACGAGATCGACGATCTCCGAATCGCTCTGGCCGATGCCGGCGGTTTCGACGATGACCAGATCGTAGCCCAGCGATTTCAGGAAGCCGATGCAGTCCCTCAGCACCACGTTGGTGGCCGCGTGCTGGCGGCGGGTGGCCATCGAGCGCATGAAGATGCGGTGGCTGCGTAGGGAATTCATGCGGATGCGGTCGCCCAGCAGCGCGCCCCCGGTGCGGCGACGGGTGGGATCAACCGAGATCACCGCGATATGCATATCGGGGAAACTGGCGAGGAAGCGATTGAGCAGCTCATCAGTGACCGATGATTTACCAGCGCCGCCGGTGCCGGTGATACCGACTACCGGCGTCTTGCCGCCGGCCAGCTGCCACGCCTTGCGTAGATGCGCGAGTTCGGATTCGTCGACAGCCCCCTCTTCGATTGCGCTGAGCATGCGGCCGATAGTGATCTCGTCCGAGAATTCGGCGCAGTGCGGTTTCTCCACCGGCTGGCGCGCGGCGCCCGCACGGCGCACCACGTCTTCGATCATCGCGACCAGACCCATATGCATGCCGTCGTTCGGGTGGTAAATGCGCTCGACGCCGTAGGCCTGCAGTTCGCGGATTTCTTCCGGGGTGATGGTGCCGCCGCCGCCGCCAAACACGCGGATGTGGCCTGCGCCGCGCTCCTTCAGCATATCGACCATGTACTTGAAGTATTCGACGTGGCCGCCCTGGTACGACGACAGCGCGATGGCGTCGGCATCTTCCTGCAGCGCGGCGCGGACCACGTCTTCGACGCTGCGGTTATGGCCGAGGTGGATGACTTCGGCGCCCTGCGCCTGGATCAGCCGGCGCATGATGTTGATGGCGGCGTCGTGGCCGTCGAACAGACTGGCGGCGGTGACGAACCGCAGCGGCGAGGTCTCGTTCTGCGCCGGGGACATGCTTTCAGAGGGCGTGATCTGGTCGAGAGCGGGTGCGGCTGGCGTGCTCATGGCGCGCTCCGTGCGTGAACGGGAATGGGTGCATTCTAGCCTGCGGGTCCTGCCAGCCCCAGCCGTATGGACCGAGCACGGGCCGCGAGGGCGGATTCACCTTGCCTGTGCGGCGCCCGGGCGGGGATACTCCGCCGCATGGGGAAACTGCCTCATGGGGAGATTGAGCCAATGCGTTCGATGACACGGGCTGCGCGCTTCTGGCGGATCGCGCGATGGGGGACGTTCTCGCTGGCGAGCCTGATCGGCACCGGCCTGCTGCTGGCCAACCACTTCACGCCGCCGGCCAACGGTACGCCCAGCGCCGCGCTGCCGGTGCAGGCCGACGCGACCGCGCTGGACCGCGAACTCGCACCGCTGCTGGCTGCGTATCCGGGCAAGACCGGGGCGCTGCTGGTGAGCGACGGCGTGGATGCGTTCGCGGCGCGCGCGCTGTCGGCGCAGAAGGCCGGGCGCAGCTTGGATCTGCAGTACTACATCTGGCACGACGACCTGACCGGCCGACTGCTGGGCCGCGAAGCCTGGCAGGCGGCCGAGCGTGGCGTGCGCGTGCGCATGCTACTGGACGACATGAACGCCGAGGGCATGGACTCGAAGCTGCTGTTGCTGGACAGCCATCCGAACATCGAACTGCGGCTGTACAACCCGTTCCGCAACCGCAGCGGCCCGGCGCGGATTATCGAATTGATCCAGAGGATCTTCAGCGTCAACCACCGCATGCACAATAAGGCGTGGATCGCCGACGGCCGGGTGGCGGTGGTGGGCGGCCGCAATATCGGCGTGGAATATTTCGGCGCCGGCGACGACGTGAATTTCCGCGACTTGGACGTAGTGCTGTTCGGGCCGGCGGTGGCCGAAACCAGCGCGATGTTCGACCGCTACTGGAACAGTGCCGCGGCGGTGCCGCTGAAGGGGCTGGCGCGCGCGCCGGCAGGCGCGTTCGACGAACTGGGCGACGCCATCGAAGCCGAAGCCGCCAGCGCCGAAGCGCGACGTTATCTGCAGCGGGTCGAATCGTCGCCGCGCGTGCAGGATTACGCCGGCAAGCGGCTGGAACCGTTCTGGAGCGACCGCATCCATCTGGTCGCGGACCCGCCGCTGAAATGGGATAACGACAGTCGCGACGAATGGCTGGTGCATGCCATCGCGAAAGATCTTTCGAAAGCGAAGCGCAAGGCGCTGCTGATCTCGCCGTATTTTGTGCCCGGCCCCGAGGTGACTGCGGATATGATCGGCCTGGTCGGTAAGGGCGTGACGGTGGGCATTGTCACCAATTCGCTGGCGGCGAACGATGTCGCCGCGGTGTACGGCGCCTACCGGCCGTATCGCGATGCGCTGATCGGCGGCGGCGTACACGTGTACGAATTGCGCGCGCAGGGGCATCCCGGCAGCAGTCTGTTCGGCAGCAGCGGCGCCAGCCTGCATACCAAGGCCTACAGCGTGGACGACACGCGCGGGTTCATCGGTTCGTTCAATCTCGATGCGCGTTCGGCCTATCTCAACACCGAGATGGGCGTGATGTTCGACGATGCGGCATTGGCCAAAGCGGTGCGCGACGAATATCTGCGCTTGGCCGCGCCGGATCTGAGCTACTGGATGCACCTGGATAAAAGCGGCAAGCCGCGTTGGCTTGATCGCGTGCCGCAGCCGTCGACGCTGCAGTCGAAAGAACCCGGCACCAGCGGGTGGCAGCGTTTCAGCGCGCATGCGATTTCGTGGCTGCCGCTGGAGTCGCAGCTGTGAGCCGGCTTCGATGAGCACGCCACTTGCCGAACTGCAGGCCGCGGCCGAAACCGGTTCGGCCGAACATGCATTTTCGCTGGCGCACGCGTTCGTCGACGAGCAACGTATCGACGAAGCCCAGCATTGGTATCTGCGCGCGGCGGAAGCCGGGCACATCGGCGCGCAGCTCGAATACGCGCGGATGCGGCTGTACGGCATCGGCGGCGGCCCCGCACCGCAGGCTGCGAGCGAATGGCTGCTGCGCGCGGAACAGGCCGGGCATCCGGCGGCATCCGATCTGTTGGCGCAGATCGCGCTGGGCGGCACCATCCTGCCGCGCGACGGCCGCATCAACGACCGCATGCTGCGCGCGGTGCAGGCGAATTTCCCGCCATCGCTGCTCACCACGGCAATCCACTTCGGCCGCAAGCCGCATCCGGAAGATCAGACGCTGTGCATGCAGTTGCTGGAGCGCGCTGCGAGTCGCGGCAACGCCATCGCCGCGATGCTGCTGGCCGAACGGCTGGCGCACGGCGAAGGCTGCGAGGCGCAGCCCGAAACCGCCGAGGATCTGTGGACGCAGCTCAGCGCCAACGGCGTTCCCCGCCTGCCTGATTTCACGCTGCCGCCGCCCGGCCCTGCTGGCGGCGCACCGCGACAACTCGCGCTGGAAGACGTGCTGCAGCAAGCAACCGCACGGACGCTGTGCATGCAGCCGCGGGTGTCGGTGATCGACCGGCTGTTCTCCGCAGACGAATGCCGGCTGCTGATCGCCAGCGCGCAGCCGCACCTGCATCCGTCGCAAACCGCCGACCCGATCACCGGCGTGCCCTACACACTGCAGGTGCGCACCAGCAGCGAGGCCAGTTTCGACCCGTTGATGGAAAGCGGCGCGCTGCGTCTGGCGCAG
>JAYUIZ010000542.1:0-5185 GCA_043765595.1 Lysobacter sp.
GCCGTGAGATATTGGCTTCAGACAGCCGGGCGTGATCCTCAACGCCCGGCTTTTTCGCTTCTTTTGCTCTGAGATCTGCACATTTCACTGCTCACAACGTACGGCAGCTGCAATCCGTCCATCGAACCCTTGGAGACATCATGCTCAAGCTATTCGTCTGCTCCGCTCTAATCGCCTGTTCGTTCGGCACGTATGCCAATGACTGGCAGCAGGAATTCTTTTCGCCGATGTCCAACGAACTCCCGGCGTCACGCGCCGTAGCCGTGGACGAACTGGGTTTCGTGCATCTGCAGGCATTCAACAAACAGCCGTGGAGCAACAGCTACGATTTCGCACATCTATACACATTCAATGCACAGGGGCAGATACCGTGGATCTGGGGGTTGTCACAGGCCAATCGAAAATCACAATGCGGTGTATACGCAAAATCAGGCCAGCGTCTCGACTGCTTCGAGACCTCCGGATTAAGCGGCGATGAAACAAGGCTTCAAATGCGGTCGCGACACGGTTCGCAGATCGTCTGGCAAACCACGTTGCCCAGCGAGGTGAAACTGCTGGACGCCAGTATCCTTAACGATGACATGGCGCTGTTAGTCGGCAGGCTGAGCAGCCCATCCAGCGATGAACTCGGTGTGTTCCGCGTGACAAACAATGGCATTGTCGACGTGCTGTCAGTCGTTCCCGCATGCCCGCAGGCGGGTCAAGTGATGACCTCTTCGACATTCCGCATGCCGCAACAGGAGAACGAAACGATCCGCCACGTCAAAGCCTGCTGGAACAGTTTCGGCACGACCGATCTGATTCTGGAGCAATTTACTCCATGGACCGGGCAATGGATCACGCTGTCGACGCGGGCGATCCCGCACAGTACACGACTCACCCATTCGGCCATCAATCCTGAAGGCGAAGCATTCGCGCTCGTCGAGCACAACAGCGGATTTCGCGAACTCATCCACACGCATGGATTCACCAGTCAGTGGCAGTCGCTGCCGGTTCCGACCTTGAATGCGACCGTGGCGTTCCTGGTCAACGATCGCGCGCTGGTGATCGTCAGCCGCACCTCGAACAAGCATGCCGCCGGAGGCGCGGATACGGTGGTCCGATTCGATCTGCAGGGCCCGTTCTGGCCGAATACGCAGGTCTTCGATGCATTGCAGGATATCGTTCCACAGGGCCACGCACTGTCCAGCGAAGGCGAGCTGATCGTTGTCGGTTATCCCGCCTTTTATCGCACTCGTGTGCAAAGCGTGTGGCAAACCAACAGGAATGGAAAACTGACAACGATCGCATCGCTGCCCTTCAGCATGAACGAAGTCACGCAGGGCACGACGCATGTCATCGGCGGCCCGAACAATGTCGCGATCATCGCTCGCAACATCGAGCGTGATGGCGTGCAGATCGGGGTTCGAGTCAATCAGTACGGGCTGCCTTTCTGACTGTAAGCTTCAAGGCCGCGCAGCGCATCAGCTTTGGAATCACGCGTCTGCGACAAGGATGTCGCAGACGCCCGCGGGTCATTTGGCACCATCGGCCACGATCGGCAGCATGGGGCTGCGAGGCAGCCAATGCCACAGACCGTGACTTTACGGCTACGTCGCAGGGCGGTGACAGCCGTTATGCTCGAATGCTGTCCTTCAGCGAGAGCACTGCCCATGTTGCCCCGCAACACACTTGCCGCCGCACTGTTCGGCATCGCCTGCACCCAGCTCGCCTTTGCGCAGAGCGCACCTGATGCGAATGTCGTCCGCGAAGCGCTGGGCAACCGCATCAGCGAAAACATTCCGGCGATTCCGCAGGAACTCATTGATCGCCTCAATCGCTACCAGAACACACGCGGTGCCGGTGTCGCCGGCTGGACAAAAAACGGCTGCATACTCATCAGCACGCGTTTCGCCGAAACCAACCAGGCGCACCGCGTCTGCCAGCCGCTGGGCATGCGCGAACAGCTGACGTTCTATCCCGAGCCGGTCGGGGGCATCTCGTCTGCACCGGCCAAGGCCGCGCAGGATGGCTTCGTGTTCTCGAAGGACAAGGGCGGCGATGAGTTTTCGCAGCTGTATTGGTTCGACAACCTCAGCCGCGACGTGACGCTGCTGACCGACGGCAAGCGCACGCAGAACTCCGGCGGAGTGTTTTCGCGCGACGGCAAGCTGTTGGCGTACCGCAGCACCGCGCGCAACGGCACCGATACCGACGTGTGGGTGCGCGATATCGCCGCCGGCACCGCAAAGCCCGTGGTTGCCGTCGGCGGCAGTTGGGGTGCGCTGGATTTTTCGCCGGACGGCAAAACCCTGCTGGTCATGAAGCGCGTGTCGGCGGCGGAGTCGTATCCGGGTGAAGTCGATCTCGCGACCGGCGCGCTGACCATGTTTCCCGTCGACGGCGGCAGGGCATCATTCGGCGATTTTGCCTATGCGCCCGCCGGCAAGTCGATGTATTTCGTGTCCGATGAACCAGTGAACGGCGCAGCGCAGGAATTCCAGACATTACGTCGCCACGATCTGGCCACCGGCAAGCTCAACGTGATCAGCGCAAGCATTCCCTGGGACGTGGCGGGGTTCAGCCTTGCCGATGACGGCAAGCATCTGGCCTATGTCACCAATGAGGACGGCATCAGCCAGCTGCGCGTGCTGTCGCTGCCGTCGCACCGTGAGATCAAACTGCCGGCGCTGCCGATCGGCGTGTTCGGTTCCGGCGCATTTTCGCCCGACGGTTCACGGCTTGCGCTGACGCTCAACAGTGCAACCTCGCCCAGCGATGTGTTCGTGATCGATCTGGCCAAGACCACGCTCACGCGCTGGACCCAGAGCGAAGTCGGCGGTCTGGACGCTTCAAAGTTCGTGGCGCCGACGCTGATCCGCTATCCGACCTTCGACACGGTCGACGGCGGCGACCCAGGCAAAAGCCGGCGCACCATTCCGGCGTTCTATTACCGGCCGGCGAACGCACCGGCAGGACGCAAGTTGCCGGTGGTGATCAATATCCACGGCGGCCCGGAGGCGCAGTCGCAGCCGACCTTTAATCCGACCGCGCAGTTCATGGCGAACGAGATGGGCGTGGCGATGCTGATGCCGAACGTGCGCGGCTCGACCGGCTACGGCAAGACGTATCTGTCGCTGGACAATGCGCACAAGCGCGAGGATTCGGTGAAGGATATCGGCGCGCTGCTGGACTGGATCGCGCAGCAGCCAGAACTCGACAGCGCGCGCGTGGGCGTGGTCGGCGGCAGCTACGGCGGCTACATGGTGCTGGCCTCACTGATGCACTACAGCGACCGCATCCGCGCCGGTATCGATGTGGTCGGGATCTCGCACTTCGGTACGTTTCTGAAAAATACCGAAAGCTATCGCCGCGATCTGCGTCGGGTGGAATACGGCGACGAACGCGACCCGAAGATGGCAGACACTTTCGAGCGGATTTCACCGCTGAACCACGCCAACCGCATCACCTCGAAGCTCTTCGTCGCGCAGGGCAAGAACGACCCGCGCGTGCCGTACACCGAAGCGGAACAGATCGTGAAAGCGGTGCGCGCCAACGGCCAACCGGTGTGGTATCTGCTGTACACCGACGAAGGCCACGGCTTCCGCAAGAAGAGCAGCACCGATTATTTCGGTGCGGCGAGCATTTTGTTTTGGCAACAGAACCTGTTGAATCAAGATCAATGATGCAGGCTTATCGGTGCGTTCGCGCATGGCGATGCGTTCGTCTTCGCCATCGCTTCAGCACCGGATTGGCGCGGCAAAAGAACCTCTTGAACGAATGATCAGGGCGTAGCAAGCATCGATCAGGAACCCGCTGAAACGCGGGTTCTTTTTTGCGCTTCGATGCCTACTTCGAGGTATTCCACAGTCCGCGTATCGCAGCGACCCCCTGCGCGCCGTGGCTCCGCGCGAGTTCGACATCGCCGCGGGTCATGCCGCCGATGGCGTAGATGGGAATCGCAACGCGTTCGCGCAACTCGACGAAGCGTTCCCAGCCGATGCCCGGCTCGCCCGGATGCGAGGGCGTCTCCAGCACAGGGCCGAGTACCGCGGCATCGCACCCCAGCGCCTGCGCGCGGGCAAGTTCTTCGTGCGAATGACAGGACGCGATCACCGGCGATAGCTGCGGCAACGGACGCGCCGACAGCGCATTCAACTGCGATGCGCGAAGATGTACGCCGATGCCAAGCGCGGCCGCGAGTTCGATATCGCCGTTGACCAGCACCTCGGCGCCGACATCGCGCGCATGCGTCGTTGCGCGCTGGACCAGTCGACGCCAGCGCACCGGCTCTGTCGCGTATGCACGCAGCTGCACGCGTCTTATGCCGGCATCCAGCGCCTTGCGCAGCGTCGACAGCCAGAGCGCATCGTCGCCGCCGGGTTCGGGCGTGATCAGATAATGCGCCGGGGCACGCAGCGCGGCCACCACCGGGCGATCCGCATCCGGCATTGCATAGCTCGCGAGCTTGTGTTCCGGCACCCAGGCCAGCGCCTGGCCGTCGAGGCCTTTGAGGGTGCCGCTCCATGCGGCGATGCGGCGCACGTCGAGGCGCAGGCGCTTATGCGGATACTGCTGCGGCACCGCGATCAGCCGCTCGCCGATGCGGGCATCGATATCCAGCTCTTCGCGCAGCTCGCGGATCAGCGCCTGCTCCGGCGTTTCGCCGGGATCGACCTTGCCGCCCGGGAATTCCCAGAGGCCGGCGAGGTCGCGGCCTTCGGTACGTCGCGCCAGCAGGATGCGCCCGCGCGCGTCGGTGATGACCCCAGCGACAACGTGGACCCTATGGAAGTCGGAAACGGCAGATCGAGAATCGTTCATGTCCTGTCATCCCGAGCGCAACGAGGGACCTGCTTTCTATCGATACGCCAAAGCAGAAAACAGGCCCCTCGCTGCGCGAGGGATGACACCCGTTTACTTGCAATTGCTGAGCTATCCCGGCAGTAGATTTACGCCAATTGGCCGTGGCAATGCTTGAACTTCTTTCCCGAACCGCACGGACAAGGATCGTTGCGGCCTACCTTGGGCATTAAGGACGGATCCTGCTCCACGTCCGCGGCTTCTTCGTCAGCGCCGTAACCGCCCATGTCCGGATGCTGGAACTGCATCTGCCGCGTGACAGCTTCGGCGCGCGCGCGCTCGGCGGCTTCGGCCTGGGCGATCTCTTCTTCGCTGCGGATGCGTACGCGGGCGAGCAGCGAGA
>JAYUIZ010000543.1:0-18985 GCA_043765595.1 Lysobacter sp.
TCTCGCGATCAATCGGTCGAAATCGGCTCATGCACTCAGGCATCCGGGAGGGCGAACGCGATTTTAGCGGGGATGGGGATTGTCCGACAGGCTGCTAGGCCGCGCGACAGCCGGACAAGAACGCGCACCAGCTGTTCGTGGTGAGCGCGCTGGCGAACCTGTGCATGGTGCGCTGCACATTGTTGCGTGCGGCATAGGGTCAATCCGTGTGCTTCGCACCGGAAGGCGTGGAGTGGATGGAAAAATGGTCGTGAAAACGGTCAGGAATAGCGTTTTTTCGGCTTAACCGACAGTGCGGTCTCAAACCCGCAGATGTGGCGCAATTTTCGCAAGTTGATCAGACATTCCTCAAGACGATGTCAAGATCAGAGTTCTGCCATTCAATGGATACCGGAACCCATGCGCTTCCTGATCTGGCTCTTGCTGATTGCTGGAATGGTGGTGGTCGGTGTGATCATGCATCGCGGCCGCACGCGCGCGCCGATGGCCGATACGCAGGCGCGGCTACCGTCGTCGAAGCCAGCGGTCGCCGACGCGGACGTGGATGCTTTCCTCGCCAAATACGAGCCCGCGCTGCAGGCCACGCAGCGCCCGGGCGCCGATATCCAGCTTGAAGCGATGACCGACGACGATCTGTGCGCGAGCAAGGTCGGCGGGCGCCCGTATTGGGCCGCGGGCCGCGATTATCCCGTCGGCGAGAACGGTGCGCCGCTGCAACTGCTGGCGCAGATCGATTTTGCGGAACTGCCGTCGACGCTTGATGGCTATCCGACCACCGGCCTGCTGCAGTTCTTCATCGCCTCCGACGAGCACTACGGCGCCAATTTCGACGCGGGAATGACCGCCGAGAGCATGAGTGCGCAGCGGAATTTCCGGGCGGTGTACTGGCCCGACGCGCGCGCCGAGTCCCGTGAATTCGACGTTGCGACGGCCGAATCTCTGCCGCACGATCCTGCGCGGCCGCGGCGCATGCGTTTCAGCGCGGCAACCGAAACGCTGGGTGTGCACGATCACCGCTTCGACCGGCTGATGGGCGGCGATGCCCATGCGGCGGTCGAGAGGTATGCCAAGGCGCATCGCCTGGATGGGGACGCGCTGTTCGATGCGGTGTGCGAACGCAACGGCCGCGGCGGCCACAAGATCGGCGGCTATCCGTTCTTCACCCAGCAGGACCCGCGCACGGACGACCGCCTGGAACTGTTGTTCCAACTCGATACCGACGACCAGATGATGTGGGGCGATTCGGGCGTCGGCGGTTTCTTCATCGCGCCCGAAGATCTGGTCCGCGCGGATTTCAGCCGGGTGATGTATTCGTGGGATTGTTATTGATGGTTGATGGACGTACACCATGAATCCGTTGGACGATGGCGTCGTGATCGCACCTCGGGTCATGATGTTGGATCATGGTCTGTCTTCGCTGCATCTTCTCCAATGGGAGCAATCACATTGAAAACCGCTGCATGGCTTGTCGTTGCATCGATCATCGGCGCCGGCATCTCCTCCCCGGCGCTCTGCGCGAACGCCGACCATGTCTATCGCGGCACTCTGGGCGAACGCAGCATCGAGCTGTATCTCGGCGAACGCGAGCAGCCCTGCAACGGCGGGCCGGTGTATCACGGGATGTATCGCTACGACGGTAACTCGGGCTGGCTGCAACTGCAGATCACCGCCAACGCGAAGCGGCAGTTCGTGATGGTGGAAAACGGATTCAGCGGTGTGCTGATGCTGAAGGAAGCCGGGAAAGCACTGTTGGGCGAGTGGACAAGTCCAGACCAGACGCGCCGGTGGCCGGTGACGTTGCAGCGCCGGCCGTTGGATGCGAAGGGCGTCGAGGCGATGGAAGACGCGCACGAGAAACTGAATCACAGCAACAACGACTGTTGATCGCCCTGCAACGAATCGCCGTGTGCAGGCATCGCTTCCGCGCCATACAGCACGGCGCATAAGTGCCGCTTCACACCACCAGCGCCGCCTTCAGCGGTGCGGTGCTGGTCCAGCGGCTGCGACCGCCCAGCGCGGTCAGTTCTATCAATACCGCCGCACCCACGATGCGTGCATCCAGTTGCTCGACCAGCGCACGCGCGGCATCCAGCGTGCCTCCGGTGGCCAGCACATCGTCCACCAGCAGCACACGCGCGCCAGCGGGCAGGTCGTCTGCCTGCAGTTCCAGCGTGTCCTGTCCGTATTCCAGCGCGTAGGTCTGCGACAGCCGCCGGCCCGGCAACTTGCCGGGTTTGCGCACGGGCACGAAGCCGACGCCGAGCGTCTGCGCCAGCGCAGCGCCGAAAATAAAACCGCGCGCTTCGATGGCGATCACCGCATCGATGACCTGCCCGTGCCAGGGCGCGGCCATCGCATCGATCGCCGCCGCGAAGCCCGCGGCATCGGCCAGCACCGGGGTGATGTCCTTGAAGACGATGCCCGGCTTCGGGAAATCCGCGATATCGCGGATCAGGCGGGTCCAGTCGGTCATGCGCGGCTCCGGTTGGTGTGGACACGCATGATGCCGCATGTGCGGCGATGCATGGCGTCGTCCGTTCGTCGTCGCGGGTGCGCGGCAAACGCGTCGACGTGATCGTATTCACGGACCGGCGCAGCGCATGTGCGATCATTGCCCGCAGGTGGCGTTGGGGGCGACACCGATCGCAGTCCCCTTGATGGAGAGACCTCGCCATGCCGAAACATCCACTCAATCTGGCGATCGCAGCGATCGCGCTGTCGATGTCTTGCGTCGCCGCCGCACGCACCTACACCGTGGGCCCCACTGGTCGCGACTACACGCAATTGTCCACCGTGTTCACCGCCAATAATCTTGCGCCCGGCGATATTGTTGAAGTCGACGGCAATGCGATCTACGGCAGCGTGGTGGTTGGCGACGACGACGGCGGCGCAGCTGGCAATCCGGTGATCATCCGCTGGAAGCGCGCGGCCGGCGCGACCCGGCCGCTGCTCCAGGGTGGCACCCACACCATCAAGTTCCAGCGGTCTAATCACGTCGTATTCGAGGGCTTCGAGGTGCGTGGCGGCAGCAACAGCTGCGTGTTCAGCGAAGCTCACGACGTGACCGTGCGCGATGCGGTGATCCACGCATGCCCGGGGCACGGCATTCTCGGCGCCGATCTCAACTCCGGATCGTTCACGCTGGAATACAGCGAGATCTACGAAGCCGGTTCGGGCTCCACGCGGCATCCGATCTACATGCAGTCCGACGAAATCGCGTATCCGGGATCGGTGTTCCGCATGCGTTTCAACTACATCCACAGCGGCAACGGCGGCAATCTGCTGAAGAGCCGGCATGAGCGCAGCGAGATCCATTTCAACTGGTTCGAGGGTTCGGTCTATCAGGAGATCGAGCTGATCGGCCCCGACTGTGAGACCCAAGCCAGCGGCTGGACGCGGGCGACGAAGCGCGAGGACGCCGAGCTGGTCGGCAACGTCATCCTGCATACCTCGACATCATGGCCGAATGCGATCCGCATCGGCGGCGACCTCAACGGCGCCAGCGATGGCCGCGTGCGGATGGTCGGCAATACCATCGTCTTCGACACTACCGGCACGCGGACCGCGGTGTACGTGCAGTTGGGCGCGGGCAGCGTGGAGATGCACAACAACGTGATCTATCAGGTCGGCGGTGCGGCGCCGGCGATCCTGCGCGAGAACACTACCGCCGATACGCCGGTCTGCGCGCCGTTCGTCACTCAGCCGTGGAGCGGCGCGCGCAGCGTGTTCGGTACCCGCAACTGGGTGCAGACCAGCGCGACCCAAGTGCCGCCGGAATGGACCGGCACCCTGCGCGGGAGTGATCCCGGCTTCCGCGACATTGCGCAGCGCAACTTCCGTCCGCTCGCGAGCAGCCTGTTGCGCAACGCCGGTGCGAACCGGCCGCCGTCGCCGGTGGCATTCCCAATGCCTTGGGCATTGCCGACGATGTTCTACGATCCGCCGCTGCGGACGAAGCTCGCGCCGGGCGATCAGCGCGCGCGGATTCCCCAAGGCTATTTCACCGTCGATATCGGTGCACTGGAGGACGTGGATATCGACAGCCTGATCGGGCCTTTCGAGTTGCCGGGCGCGGCGCCGCTGTTGCGGCCGAGACCGCTGACCAGACCGGCCTTGCCGGTTTCCCCGCAGAGGATTGCGCCCTACAAACATCGGACCCGCGTGCAGCACCGGTAGACTGGCGGTCCGATATCCGGCACGGCGCAGGGGGCGGCGCGGAACCATGCTGAAGACATTGCGGAGTCTGTTCGGCGGCGCATCCGTTTCGCGTTCGACACCCGTCGCCCGCGAGGTGACCGCATTGGCCGTGAGCGATATGCATGGCAACGACATGATCTGGTACGACGACACCCGTCTGCCGCTGCCGGTGTGGGAGCAGATCGCAAAGGCCGAGCGGCCCGAGTTGACCCCCGCAGAGCGCGATGCGTTCTGGACGGCTGCGGCAGGCCGCTGGCTGCAGTCGATGGCGGCGAAGCTGCCCGCAATCTCACCGCCGTATCGCATCCACGAATCTGCCGATTTCCTGCTGCTCTCTGCGCTGCAGGACCGCCCGGCCGAAGTCTTCATGCAGTTCTGCCAGTCGCTGCGTCGCCGCATCGCGCGCAATCTGCAGGAGATCGCCAGCGAACGCAGCGACGGCAAGCATGTGGTGATGGTGTTCGCCAGCGAGGACGAATACTACGACTACATCGCGCACTACTATCCCGACGATGGCGGCGAGTATGCGATGTCGGCGGGAATGTTCATCCACGCCGGCTATGGCCATTTCGCATTGTATGAGGGCGACATGGAGCGCATGCAGCCGGTAATCGCGCATGAACTCACGCATTGCATGCTGTCGCACCTGTCGATCCCGGCCTGGCTCAACGAAGGGCTTGCGGTGAATACCGAGCAGGCGATCTTTCCGTATCTCGCCGACCCGCGTGGCGCGCTGTATCAGCCGCACGAGATCAAGGCCAAACATGCGGCATTCTGGAATGCCGACACCCTGCAGGAATTCTGGTCGGGTAAATCGTTCCTGCGCACCGACGACGGCAACATGCTGTCCTACGATCTGGCCAAGCGCATCACCGCGGTCGCCGCACAGGGCGAGGATGCTTTCCGCGCATTCGTGCTGGAAGCCGACCAGCGCGACGCGGGCGTGTCGGCCGAGCATTGGCTCGGCTATCCGCTGGAGCATCTCGTCATCCGGGTGCTGGGCGAAGGCGACTGGAGGCCGGATCCGACGCGCTGGCAGACAGGTACGGAGCGCGGTCAGTTCTGATCGACCGGCATGCCGGCGGCGGCACGCTATGCTGCATGCGATCGCCGAAATGCGATCGCCGAAACCTGCGACAAAGCCACGAAGGAATCGCCATGACATACGCATCGCAACATCTGCAACACGAGCCCGCCCGCGCCGATGTCGACGCGCTGCCTGGCGTTACCGTGCTGGAATTCGGCACGCCGTGGTGCCCGCACTGTATCGGCGCGCAGCCGCTGCTGGAAGCTACGCTGTCGGCGCGCGACGGCGTGCGCCATCTGAAGATCGAGGACGGTCCGGGAAAGCCGCTCGGACGGTCGTACCGGATCAAGCTGTGGCCGAGCGTGCTGGTGTTGCGCGATGGCGAAGAACTGGCGCGGGTGGTGCGGCCCACATCGAAGGAAGAGATTGAGCGCGCGCTGTCGCTATTGTAATCCGCGTGACGTTGGTCGCATTCGGCACCACCGATGCGCGGCCGCATGCGCGGCCCCCATGCTTGCCAATGCGCTGCAAGGCGATTCAGTTGCAGGCGAGTTGGTGAAGGTTGTGTTGCGTTCAGCGAATTCCGCGCGCGCAGGCGTTCAGTTTATTCTGTGCATGCCCCGCGATACCGTGGATGCGCGATGTCGCCTAGCGTGATCTTCCGTGCGAGTGGTTAAGACCGTGTTGCATGTGCATCTGTGGCCGGCCTTCGATTCATTGCGCTGATCGCAGTGTAGGTCCCGATCGAAGTGAATGACGCATCGATCCTTCCTTCATGCACTCCGGAGTATCCGCAATGAACAAGACTTCCCAGCTTCGTTTGACCGGCCTGCTGGCCTTCGCCGCCGCGATCGCCGCCCCGGCCGCTTTCGCCCAGGACACCACCACCACCGATCAGGCGCAGGCTGCGCAGTCGCAGCCGGCGACGCCAGCCACTCCCGCCACGCCGGCCGAACCGGGTAAGAAGACCTGGGCCGACCTCGACGTGAACAAGGACGGCAATCTCGACAAGACCGAAGCCGCGTCGATCCCCACGCTGGAAGCGGTGTTCGACACGGCCGACAGCAACGCCGACGGCACGCTGACCGGCGAAGAGTACAAGACCTATCTGGCCATGAACGGCGACGGCAAGGCCAAGCCGAAGAAGTAATGCGTCGGCATGTCGCGATATCGTTCGCGGTGTGAGCGAACGTCATGCGTCATCGCGCGAAAGGGGCGGCTTCGGGCCGTCCCTTTCGTTTATGCGACTACTGCAGATTCATTCCTTGCGCGCTTTGCGCAGCTTGCGTTCAAACAGTTTCAGCGTGCGGCCCCATGCGTCGCGCGCGGCATCGGCGTCGTAGCGCGGCGTGGTGTTGTTGTTGAAGCCGTGCTGCGTGCCCGGCGGACGCAGCAGCGTGTAGCGCACATCGGCGGCTTTCAACGCGGTTTCGTAGGCCGGCCATCCGGCATTGACGCGCTCGTCGTTGTCGGCCAGCACCACCAGCAGTTCGGCCTGGATCTTCGGCACGTCTTCCAGCGGCGCTGCGCTGCCGTAGAACGGTGCCGCTGCGTCCAGCCACGGCAGACGCGTGGCGAGGAAGTTGGCCATGCCGCCGCCGTAGCAGAATCCAACCACGCCCAATCGGCCGTTGCCGTGCTCGATGCCGCGCAGCATGTCGGCCGCGGCGATGAAATCTTCGCGTGTCTTGGTTTGGTCGAGCTTGCCGAACAGTGTGCGCGCGTCATCTTCGTTGCCCGGATAGCCGCCCAGCGGGAACAGCGCATCTGGCGCGAACGCGATGAAATTTTCCAGCGCCAGCCGGCGCGCGATGTCTTCGATATGCGGATTCAGGCCACGGTTCTCATGCACCACCAGCACCACCGGCAATGGCTTGCGGATCTTCGCTGGTTTCACCAGATAGCCGTGCACGCTGCCGTAGCCCTGCGGCGACGGGAATTCGATGTACTTCGCGACCAGTCGCTTATCGTCGCCAGCGACTTCCTGCGCCGCCGCGAACTGCGGACTGAGCGCGGCGAGCAATCCGGCAGCGGTGCTGGCGCCGACCGCGAAGCGCGCCGCGCCGATAAGAAACCCGCGACGGTCGATCGCGCCGTGCACGTACTGGTCGAACAGTTGCAGCACTTCGGAGTCGAAATCCTTGGCGCTTCGATCGGGAATCTTCGACATCGGTACCAGCCTCCGGCAAAAGGTGTGGGGGAATCTACGGCGACGCGCCTGCAAAACCCTGCTGCCGCCAGGCTTCAAATATCACCACCGCCACCGCATTCGACAGATTGAGGCTGCGGTTGTCGGGGCGCATCGGCAGGCGCAGGCGTTGGCCGTCTGGAATGGCGGTCAGCACGTCTTCGGGCAGGCCGCGGGTTTCCGGCCCGAACAGGAAAGCATCGCCCGGCGCGAACGCGACTGCGTCGTAACGCGTGGCGTTGCGCGTGCTCAGCGCGAACAGCCGCGGCGCTGCCGCATTCGCTTCGGCGATCGCTGCGATCGCATCGTCCAGCGAGTCGTGCACGCGCAGTTCGGCGTACTCGTGATAGTCCAGTCCGGCGCGACGCAGCTGCGTATCTTCCAGAGTGAAGCCGAGCGGCCGGATCAAATGCAGCCGCGCGCCGGTATTGGCGCACAGACGGATGACGTTGCCGGTATTCGGCGGAATTTCGGGCTGGTAGAGGATGACGTCGAACATATGCGTCATTGTGCCAGCGGCCGATGGGGATTCCGCGTCAACGTCCCAGCTTGCACGCCGCCAATGGCATCGCCGCCGCCGTCTGCCAGCGCTGCGCTTCGGCCGGCTGCGGCGCGTCAGGGAAATCAATCCGCGCTTCGATCTGGTCGCCTTGGCCGTCGCGGACATTGGTAAGCCCGGCGAAGCGGCGCAGGCGACGGTCGGTGGTGGTGTATTCGACCGAAATCGGCGAGGTCACTTTGCCCAGCAGGCCTTCCAGGCGCAGCTCGAAACGCTGCACCGCGGCATCGCCGCTGCCGTGACGGCCAAGGCCGCGGACCTCAAACGCCAGGCTGCGCCCGAACGCCGGCACCACGAACGCCAGCGGCCGGGTTTTGCCGGCGCCCAACTGCGACCAGGACTGGCGCAGGAATTCGTCGAAACCAGCGTCCGCCACCACGGTGCCGTCGGATGCGCGCAGCGGCCGCGGCGGTTTGGCGCCGGCCCAGATCATGGTGCGGCCACCTTCACGGCGCAGACCTTCGCGATAGCCGCGGGCATCGATCAGCTCGAATTCCGGCGCGATCGTCGAACTGCGGTAGTCGATGCGTTTGCGCGCGAACGCCACGCCGTCCGGGCAGCGGTACAGCACCAACCGTTCCACCGGCCGTTCGCCGTCGTGGCGGAACAGGTGTTCCTCGCGATAGAGCAGGCGGTCGCTCTTCGGGTCGCGGGCGTGGCCCTCGACCGAATGCAGTGCGGCCCGGGCCTGAGCTGCGAGGACGAGATTCGCGATGACCAGAGTCAGGGCGAACAGAAAGAGAGGGGCGCGGGTCCGTGTCATGTCGATGGATACGGCGCCTTTCCGGCGTCGGATGCAGGTGTGGCCACCTCACCAGGGCTGCGCATGGCCCTGCCAGTCGAGGAAACGCCCGCTGTCGTCCAGGCTCAGGCTGTCGATCACCTGCAGCAGGCCGGTGACCGATGCCGTCGCCGCGATGTGCGCGCCGTTGCCGCCCATCTCGGTCTGCACCCAGCCCGGGTGCAGGGCGACGACGCGGATGTCGCGATCGCGCAGCGCGTGGGCCAGCAGCACGGTGGCCATGTTCTGCGCCGCCTTGCTGATGTTGTAGCTGGGCGTGCCGAAGCGGCTGGTGTTGGCGATGGAGCCGAGTGTCGACGACAGGTTCGCCACCGTGGCGCCGTCGGACAGCGCGGGCGCCAGCGCCTCGGTCAGCAGCAGCGGACCGCTGGCGTTGATGCGGAAGCTGTCGTCCAGATGCGCGGCGGACAGCTGGCCGAAGCGTTCGCCCGAGTGCAGCACGCCGGCATTGTTGATCAGCAGGTCGACACGCTGGGCCACCAGCGGCAGTTCGCGGACCAGTTCGGCCCGGGATTTCTCGCTGGCGACGTCCAGCGGCAGCACGTGCAGGTGGCCCGGGTACTCGCCCGTCAGGGTGTTGAGGGCGGTGGCCTTGCCCGGATGACGGCAGGTGGCGACCACCCGGTCGCCGCGGGCCAGCAGCTGGCGGACGAATTCAAGGCCGATGCCGCGATTGGCGCCGGTGACGAGACAGTGTTTGGCCATGCGGGCAGCTCCATGCGGGGGTGGGCGGGGCGGACGTGCGAGGCGGGCATGCATGCGGGCGGGAGCATGCGGGGGCAGCGCCGGCCGGGACTTGTGGCCTAGTGCCATGCCCGGGCCGGGCCGCTAGCATGCAACGCCTGCCAATCCTTGTCCAAGCGGCGCTGTTCCAGCGCAGCCGTGCATGTGGGAGCGGCTTCCCCGGCGGTGCGTTTCAAGCGGCCCTGCGCCCAGTTCCCCGCACACCATTCACGCTTCAAGGAGTTCCGCATGTCCATCGCCAGTCCGCATCTGCCCATGTTCAAACATGGTCTGCTCGCGCTTTCGTTGTCCGTCGCCCTCGGTGGCGGTCTGTCCCTGCTGCCGGTCGATGCGCAGGCCCAGACCAAGAGTGCGCGCAGCGCCGATGTCGACATCCCGTACCAGCAGTTCACTCTGCCCAACGGCCTGCGCGTGATCGTGCACACCGACCGCAAGGCGCCGATCGTGGCGGTGAACATCTGGTACCACGTGGGCAGCAAGGACGAGCCGGCCGGACGCAGCGGTTTCGCGCATCTGTTCGAGCACCTGATGTTCAACGGCTCCGAGAATCACCCGGGCGAGTTCTTCAACCCGTTTGAACTGGTCGGCGCTACCGACCAGAACGGCACCACCAGTCAAGATCGCACCAACTACTTCCAGAACGTGCCCACCACCGCGCTGGACATGGCGCTGTGGATGGAATCCGACCGCATGGGCCATCTGCTGGGCGCGATCGATCAGGCGACGCTGGACGAACAGCGCGGTGTAGTCCAGAACGAGAAGCGCCAGGGCGAGAACCAGCCCTACGGCCAGGTCTGGGAACTGCTCGGCAAGGCCATGTATCCCAAGGGCCATCCCTACAACCACAGCGTGATCGGCTCGATGGCCGACCTCAACGCCGCGTCGCTGGACGACGTGAAGAACTGGTTCCGTACCTGGTACGGCCCGAACAACGCGGTGCTGGTGCTGGCCGGCGACATCGACCTGGCCACCGCCAAGGCCAAGGCCACCCAATACTTCGGTGATATCCCGGCCACGCCGACCATGGCGCAGCCGAAGGTGGATGTCTCGCCGCTGGCCAGCGACTCCCGGTCCAGCCTCACCGACAACGTGCCGCAGGCGCGGATCTTCCGCGTGTGGAACGTGGCCCAGGCCGGTACCGTCGACATCGAACGCCTGCAGATGTTCGCCCAGGTGCTGGGCGGCAGCCGTGCCTCGCGCCTCGACCAGCGCCTGTTCTTCCGCGACAAGCTGGTCGACAACGTCAGCGCCAGCGCGGACTACTCGCAGCTCAGCTCGAACTTCATGATCAGCGCCACCGTGAAGCAGGGCGTGGATCCGGCCAAGGTCGAAGCCGCGATCGATGAAGAACTCAAGGCTCTGCTGCGCGACGGCCCGACCCGGGTCGAACTGGACCAGGCCCGCGCCGTGACCAAAGCCGGCTTCATCCGCGGCGTGGAGCGCATCGGCGGCTTCGGCGGCAAGGCCGACGTGCTGGCCGAATGCGCGGTCTACACCGGCAACCCCGGCTGCTTCCGCAACAGCCTGAAGACCATCGACACCGCCACCACCGCCCAGATCAAGGCCGTTGGCGTCAATTGGCTCGGCGCCGGCAAGGGCAGCCACACCCTGGTGGTGACCCCGGGCGAGCGCAAACCGCTGCCCGAAGACGCTGCGGTCACACCGGCTGCGCTGACCCTGCCCGCCGTGGACAAGAAGTACCGGACCACAGCCAGCACGGTCGACCGCAGCACCGGCGCGCCGGTCACCACGGTCTTCCCGGAGCTGAAGTTCCCGTCGCTGCAGCGCGCTACCCTCACCAACGGCACCACCATCGTCCTCGCCGAACGCAAGGGCGTGCCGGTGGTGCAGATGAGCTATCTGTTCGGCGGCGGTTTCGTGGCCGACAAGGGCGCCAAACTGGGCACCTCCAGTTTCGCCATGGGCATGCTGGACGAAGGTGCCGGTGATTACGACGCTATCGCCTTTGGCAATCGCGCCGAATCGCTGGGCGCCAATCTGAGCGCTGGTGCCAGCCTGGACGGCGCCAGCGCCGGTCTGTCCGCGCTCAAGCAAAATCTTGACCCGTCGGTGGCGCTGTTCGCCGATATGCTGCGTCGCCCGCGTTTCGACCAGGCCGAAATGGATCGCGTGAAAGCGAACTGGATCGCCGGCATCGCCCAGGAAAAAGCGCGTCCCAACGGCGCGGCGATGCGCGTGCTGCCGCCGCTGCTCTACGGCGAAGGCCATCCGTACGCCATTCCGTTCAGCGGCTCCGGCACCGAAGCGTCGATCGGTTCGCTCAACCGCGACGACCTGCGCGCCTATCACGGCCGCTGGGTGCGTCCGGACAACGCGACCCTGTTGGTGGTCGGCGATACCACGCTCAAAGAGATCGTCCCGGTGCTCGAAAAGCATTTCGGTGACTGGAAGGGCGAAGGCAATGCCAGCGGCAACGCGACGATTCCCGCGGTCGCGACCCCGCGCAAGCCGCGCGTGTATCTGATCGACCAGCCGGGCGCGGTGCAGGCCAACATCTACGTCGGCCAGCTGGTGCCTTCCACCAGGGATGCCGGCGCGGTGAAGTTCGATATCGCCAACGCGGTGCTCGGCGGCGAGTTCTCCTCGCGTCTGAACATGAATCTGCGCGAGGACAAGCATTGGGCCTACGGTTCCTACAGCAGCGCGTCCGGTGCGATGGGCCAGCGTCCGTGGATGGCCTTCGCCGCGGTGCAGATCGACAAGACCGCCGAATCGCTGGCCGAGATGCGCCGCGAGATCGGCGAATACGCCAGCGGTAAGGTGCCGCCGAAGCCCGAGGAAGTGGCCAAGATCCAGTCCACCGAAATCCGCGGCCTGCCGGGTTCGTACGAAACCGCCGGCGCTGTGCTGGGCACTCTCGGCGGCATCGTCCGCTACGGCCGTCCCGACGACTACGTGTTCCAGCGCAAGGCCGAGATTGAAGGCCTCACCCTGGAGCAGGTCAAGGCGGCCGCGGCGACCATTGATCCGAACGCGTTGACCTGGGTCGTAGTCGGCGATCTGAAGCAGATCGAAAAGCCGGTGCGCGCACTGAAGGTCGGCGATGTGTTCATCGTTGATGCCGATGGAAAGGCCGTGAAGAAGTAAGCCCGGGTTGTTGCCCGGCTCAGCCGATGCCCGCCATGATGGCGGGCATCGTTTTTTTGGGAGTATCGAACCATGTCTTCGCAGATTTCATCCTTGCGCGCCGCCGCCGTTGTCGTGCTGACGCTCGCAGTCAGCGCTTGCACCTGGGTCCACATGGCGCCCGGCGCATCGAAGGTGCGGGTGGTCCAGCAGGCGCCGTCCGGCTGCGACAACCGCGGCGAAATCGAGGTGTCGGTCAAGGACAGCATTGCCTTTTACGACCGCAACCAGCTGAAGGTGCGCGACGAACTGGAAACGCTGGCGCGCAATGAAGCCCCGGGCCTGGGCGCCGACACCGTGCAGCCGGCCGGGCCGCCGGTATCGGGCGAACAGCGGTTTATCGCCTGGCGTTGCATCCGATGAGCGCGCGCCATGAGCCCGCGCAAAAGCGATAAGCAGCGCCGCGCCGAGATCAAAGACAAGCGATTGGCGCGCGCGGCCCGGCTGCAGTCCGATCTGCAGTCGCCGGATGCGCGCTGGGCCGAGCTTGGCGCCATCCGTCAGGCGGGCATGGAGCCCGCCGAGCGTACGCTGCTGGCGCGCCACAACAATACGGTCGGCCCGCTGCCCGGGTATTACGTCGATACCGCGTTCACATGCCGCGATTGCCGCGAAGAACAGGTTTGGACCGCGAAGCAGCAGAAGTGGTGGTATGAAGTCGCGCTGGGGCCGATCGACAGTCAGGCCGTACGTTGTCTGCAGTGTCGGCGCGCGCGTCGCGCTGCCAACGACCGTCCCGGCGCCAACCTTCTTCGCGAACGCTGTGTCCGCGTGCGTGCGCTGGGCGATCATCCGCCCGATGCGGCCGCCTGGCGCGAGATCGACGACGCGCTTGCCGACAAATGGTGGGGCGTGCGTACCACCGCCATCGCCACGCTTGGCCGCTGGGGCGGAACCCGGGCTGTCGAACAGCTCAAGACCTGGGCGGCGATGCCGGTGCCCAAGCGCTGGGGTGGTTGGGATTACGAAGCGCGCCGCGCCTCACTCAGGGCCTTGGGCGAGTGTCTGCCGGCCTCCGAGTCGGGCTGGGCGCTGGAGGTGTGGCTCGGCACCGGGCACGCTTGGGAGCTGCGGGATCGCCTCGGCGCCCAGACGGCGGATTTCTGGGAATCGGTGATTGCGAAGGAATGGCGTCGCGACGATCCTCATCGGCTGGCATGTCTGCCGTGGCTGCTCGACGCGTCGCCCGCCGACCGCGCGCAGCAGTGCAGATGGTACGAGCGTTTCCGCAGCCATGCGGCTCCCGACGTGCGTCGTGCGGCCGAGAGTGCTTGGCGAAACGCGGCTTGGCAAAACGCGGCCTGGGGAAGTCCGGCGGATTAGCCTCAGCGCGCCAGGCTTTTCAGGCGCAGCGCGGTCTGGCCCATGTGGACCACGCTGCCCTCGCCGGGATCGCGCACTTGCAGGCCAAAGCACGAGGACGACAGAGCGGGCACTGCAAACCGTGAACTTGAAGCAGGCCCGAGCTGCCTGCATGGGCCGATGGGTATGGTCAATACGAATGGGCTCATGACTATCCGCGCGCCTCCAGAAACCTTGCCGCACCCGGAAACCGGGCATCCATGGGTCCGATCGCCCTGAATGAGCTCCGGCTCCGGGCCGTAAATCCAGGCCAGTGCCGTTTTTTGCATGCGTTGGGGCATGGAAGCCGGTACCCTATACGGTTCCTGTCTGTTTTACGGCTGAATACCTCATGCTGTTTCAACACGTCGCGATCGCCGGCCTTGCGCACATCGATGCTCCGCGCCAACTGACCTCTGCCGAGATCAACGCCCGGCTCAAGCCGACCCTCGACCGCCTGGGCATCAAGGCGAACGTGCTCGAAGATATCGCCGGCATCCGTTCCCGCCGCCTGTGGGACGACGGCGTGGAAGCGTCGGACGCCGCCACCCTCGCAGGTGTAAAGGCCCTCGCCGATGCTGGCATCGATCCCTCGCGGATCGGCCTGCTGGTCAACACCTCGGTCAGCCGCGACTACCTGGAGCCGTCCACCGCCAGCATCGTCTGCGGCAACCTGGGCCTGTCCGACACCTGCCAGAATTTCGACATCGCCAACGCTTGTCTCGCCTTCCTCAGCGGCATGGATATCGCCAGCCGCATGATCGAACGCGGCGAGATCGATTACGCACTGATCGTCGATGGCGAAACTGCCAATCTCGCCTACGAGAAGACGCTCGCACGCATGGCCAGCCCGGACCTCACCGAAGACGAGTTCCGCAACGAGATGGCCACGCTCACCCTGGGCTGCGGCGCCGCCGGCATGGTCCTCGCCCGCGCCGAGCTGGCCCCGGGCGCACCCCGCTACCGCGGCGGCGTCACCCGCGCCGCGACCCAGTGGAACAGCCTCTGCCGCGGCAACCTCGATCGCATGGTCACCGACACCAAGATGCTGCTGATCGAGGGCATGAAGCTGGCCACCAAGACCTTCGTCGCCGCCAAGCTCGCGCTGGGCTGGGTGGTGGAAGAAGTTGACGAGTTCGTCATCCACCAGGTCAGCAAGGTTCACACTCAGGCCATGGTTGACGCCTTCGGCATCGACCCGAAGAAGGTCCTCACCATCTTCGGCGAACACGGCAACATCGGCCCGGCCTCGGTGCCGATCGTGCTCAGCAAGCTGCGCGAAATGGGCCGCCTGAAAAAAGGCGATCGCATCGCCCTGCTCGGTATTGGCTCCGGCTTGAACTGCTCAATGGCCGAAGTGGTCTGGTAAGCAGGGTTCCCGACGGCTCCGCCGCTCGGTAAAGTCGAACCTCCAGCCCCCGGCCTAGGTCGGGGGTTTTCGTTTCCGCCCTCCCGGCCTAAGGACAGCTCATGTCGAAACTCCCCAGTCACCACGAAATCGCGGTCGCCTCCATCCACGTGTTCAGCGACGATGGCCGTCTGGACCTCGCCGAACTCGAAAAGCTGCTGGCCCTCGCCCTGCGCGACGCGATGGTCGACGAAGACGAAAAGCGCGTCCTCGGCAATATCCTGACCCGCGCCGAACGCGATGGCGTTGACCCGGACGTCCAGGCCCGCATCGATCAGGTCCGCCAGCAGCACGGCCTGAGCACCTGATTTTCGAGACGACCGATTCGGACATCGCCGGGCCGCCGACCGCGGCACAATGTTGACTACCGATGGAGCGCAGCGATGACTGGATTGATGGGTGAAGTGAGCCGATCTGCTTTTTTATCGACCCGGCGTATCGCGTTGTCCACCGCTTACTTGAGTGTTATCACGCTGAGCCTGACCGCGTGCGCCGCGCCGCCCGCGTCCAAAGCGCCTGCAGCGGCTTCCGATGCGGCTGTTTCACAGACGGCCGCGGCGTCAGAGTCATCGCCACGCCTGATTGAATTCACCTTAGGCCAACATCGCTTCGCGCTGCCGTCCAATTATTTTGTCGATGAACGTGGCCCGGACTTTCAGGGCAGCGTCACTTTGGCGCTGCTGTGGCCCGAGCTGACGCCGTACCCGCCAGGGAACGGCTATTGGAAGCAGACCAGCGGGCCGATGCGAAATCACGGCGTGATTGTGAGCTTCTACCTTGTGAATGTTCCGATCGACAGCCTCCCGGAGCGCTATGTGACGGTGAATCGAGGAGAGGAAGACAAAGATCCGGGAAATAACCTTGCTTTGCGGATTCGTCGGCCGGATCAATTCGGCTTGGAGCACTACATCGTCGACTTGGAAAAGAAAGCGGTATGGTTGAATCGATTTCCGGGTAATTCCCGTGTCTATGCAAAAGATCTGCCGCCCAAAATGAGAGACTGGTTTGTCGGCCGCGATGCCAATGGGCGGATTCGCACTGTCGTCAAGTGCGATGACGCGCGCGTGCCTGAGGGGTATGAAATTCGTGATGAAGCTTTAGTCGATGTTCCAGGCTCGGCCCAATGGCCGCTATGCGACGGCCACTCGTTTTCTTTGCCGGAATACAGTCTCGATGTGAGCGCCAGCTACCACCGCCCGATTCTGCGCGACTGGCAGCGCATTGAGACGGAAGTCAGACGTATCATGCAGGCCGCCGATCGCGGCACAATGTTGACTACCGATGGAGTGCAGCCGTGAGTGGATTGATGGGTGAAGTGAGCCGGTCTGCTTTTTTGTCGACCCGACGTATCGCGTTGTCCACCGCTTACTTGAGTGTTATCACGCTGAGCCTGACCGCTTGCGCCGCGCCGCCTGCGTCCAAAGCGCCTGCAGCGGCTTCCGGTGCGGCTGTTTCTCAGACGGTCGAGGCGTCTGAATCATCGCCACGTCTGATCGAATTCACATTGGGCCAGCATCGCTTCGCGCTGCCGTCTAATTACTTTGTCGATGAACAAGGCCCGGACTTTCAGGGCAGCGTCACTCTGGCGCTGCTGTGGCCCGAGCTGACGCCGTACCCGCCGGGGAACGGCTATTGGAAGCAGACCAGTGGACCGATGCGCAATCATGCAGTGACGATTTCATTTTCCTACATTGATCGTGTGCCGATTGACAGCATTCCACAGCGCTATGTGACCTTGGAGCCCGGCGACAACCCCAAAGATCCAAGCACCAATATCGCCCTCAGGATTCGCCGGCCGGATCAATTCGGTTTGGAGCATTACATCGCCGATTTGCAGAAGATTGCCACTCGTAGTGCTGAAGTTTTCAGTAAGCCGCCGCAGCCAGCTTCGTTTTATATCGGCAGTACACCCGACTGGTTTATCGGCAGAGATAAGCAAGGCCGGATCCGTACCGTCGTCCAATGCGACGATAGTCGTGAGCCTGAAGGATTCAAGATTCGTGCTGAAACCCTAGTCGATATACGCGGTTCTAAGAAGCGGCCGCTATGTGACGGCCACTCGTTCGCTTTGCCGGAATACAGCTTGGACGTGGGCGCCAGCTATCATCGCCCGATTCTCCGAGACTGGCAGCGCATCGAGGCCGAAGTCAGACGCATTATGCAGGCCGCCGATCGCGGCATAATTTCGAATGCCAACGGAGTGCAGCCGTGAGTGGATTGAACAAGCAGGATATTGAGATCTTGGGCGAATACGCCAAAAACAGTAATCGCGAACTGTATTGGAACTACCTCGCCAAGAAACCAGACAGCGACGGTTATGGCTTGCTCGCTTTGGGCGTGGTGCGTAACGACAATATGCCCGGTGCGGTCGCCAATGCCTTTGCCGATGCCGAAGCCAAGCGCGCGGGAGTGCATTTGACTGAGCGCGGCTGGAACACATTCGGCGTTGATCTGATGGAGCGCGACCTGAAGATTCGCGCCGTGTATGTCGAGCGCGGCCGGGGCGATCTGGCGTTGAATCTCCCCGCTAGGGACGTGATGCAGGCCCATGACGCCGCATTCCGTGAAGCCAAAATCCCCGTCAACGCCTGGACCCCACGCGAATACCTGCAGGCGGCGCAGCGTGAGGGCGAGCGCGAGGCCGGCCCACATGCCACCGCCGCCCAGCGCGAGGCGGGCGGCACGCGGGAAATGCAGTCGGCGTGGACGGGCATGCTGGACAACGTCCGTCTGGGCGTGGACCGTGGTGCAAAGACCCTGTTCGGCACGTCCTACCAGTACAACGACGAACAGCTGGGTGCGGCCGGCTACACGGTCCGGATGGGACAGGCCTACGTCACCGCTGCCGTGACCCGCGCCAACACCGACCCCGACGTGATTGGTGCCAGCACCGTTTACCACCAGCGCAGCCGCGAAGGCCGCTGGACCCTGGTCAGCGAAGGCCCCGAGTACGGCCCCGCCTTTATATCGCCATCTGAAATGCGCAGCGACACCCCCGAACGCAACCCGCAGCGGCTGCGCGAACTGGAGGACACCCGCCAGCTGCGGCTTGAGATCAAAGACCGTCGCGACGACTTCCACCCGCTCGATACCAATCACACCCTCAAGCGCAGCCCCCGGACGCTGGCCGAAGCCGAGCCACAGGGCAGTGACGTGGGTGTGGCGGCCGCAGCGCCCAATGACACACGCGAACCGCTCGCCCGCACAGCGCCTGATGTGGTGCTGCTCGACAACGCCGCGCATCCCAACCACGGCATGTTCGCGACCCTGAACAAAACAGTGAATGCACGCGATGACCAACTCGGGCGCGCCTATGACCAGACCAGTCTGAACCTTGCCGGCGGCTTGACCGAACAGGCGCGCGAACGCGGATTGAGCACGATTGGCTTCGCCCAGTTCAGCCCCGATGGGGCCAAGGTCGCCATGACCGATACCCCGGACCCCACCGCCCCGTGGGCCAGAACCGCAGTCGGTCATGTCGGGCAGCTGGTCGGCCAGACCTTGGACACAAGCAGTGACAACGTGGCGAAAATCAACCAACGGCTTGCGTTGGAGCAAGACGCGCCGTCGCA
>JAYUIZ010000544.1:0-1864 GCA_043765595.1 Lysobacter sp.
CTGCGCGACAACCGGCTGCAGCGCGCGCGGGTGTGTCTGGATGCGCGCATCGCGCTGGCAGACGACCGCAATGATATTGCGGATGCCCGCAGTGGGCTCGCGCAGCGTTGGGTGGCGGTGGGCCAAGAGCGATTGAGCGCTGGAGATGTCGACGGCGCGCGTTCGGCGCACGATGCCGCTCAGGGTCTGGATACGGGCGGATCGGGCTCGCGCGTGCCGGGTCTTGCGGCATTCGCCGAGCGTCTGCGCGCGGCGGAGTCGGTAGAGCGTTGAGCGAGTTACGTTTTGATTTTCGCTGTCATCCCGAGCGCAGCGAGGGACCTGCTTGTCGATTTTCGTATTGGAAAGCAGGTCTCTCGCTGCGCTCGGGATGAAAGAAATAACGGCTTACGGATCGCGCGTCTGGCGCAGAAATACATCGCGAACCACGCTGCGCGCCGCCTCCAGCGAGAAATTCCGCGCCACGCTGTCCAATCCGTTGCGGGCGAGCGTGTTCCACAGGGTTTCGTCTTCGTAAAGACGCACCACCGCATCGGCGAAGGCCTGCGGGTCGTCGGCCACCAGCACATCTTCGCCATCGCGCAGATGCATGCCTTCCACTGCGCAGGCGGTGGCCACCACCGGTTGGCCGTGGGCCATGCTCAGATTGATCTTGCCTTTTACGCCCGCGCCGTAGCGCAGCGGTGCGATCGAGAGACGGCTGCCGTCCATGTACGGGCTGATGTCGGCGACGTGCCCATGCACGATCACGCCCGGTACTGCGGTCAACGCTTGGATGTCCGGCGGCGGATGGCTGCCGATGCAGTGAAACGCCACGTCCGGCAAGCGTGCGCGGACCGCTGGAAACACCTGTTGTGCGAACCAGCGCACCGCATCGACGTTGGGCGGGTGATGGAAGCCGCCGACGAACACCAGATCGCGGCGCTGCGCGAACGCTTGTCCGCGGCCTGCGATGCGGTGCAGATTCGACAGCAGTTCGACACGCGCGTCCGGCGCATCGACGCGCAGCAGATCGCGTTCCACTTCGCTGACCACCAGCGTGGTATCGGCGTTGGCGATCGCGTCCAGCTCCAGCGCGCGGGTGCGTTCGGCGGCGCGCGCCGATGCGGTGTCGCCGCTGACTTCTGCGCCGCGTCGCTCGCGTAGATAATGCAGATCCACGGTGTCGAAGATCAGCGTCGCCTGCGGCGCATACGTGCGCAGCAGCGGGATGAATTCGCGGATCACGTAATGGCGGCTCACCATCACCGCATCGAAGCGCGGCCCGTGTTCGCGCAGCCACACCGGCGGCGGCGCTGCGAATGGCGCGTGCCAGACTTCCACGCCGAGCTGCTGCAACTGGGTGGCGTAGGGTTCGGTGCGCTGCCCATCCTGCGGCAGGAATACCACATGCGCGCCTTCCTCGATCAGCAGCCGCATCAGGTTCACCAGCCGCAGCGAACCGGAGTCGTGATCTGGGCGCGGCGTCTGCGCGTCGATGATCAGGATCTGCTTCTGCTTGCGATGCAGCAGCGCGGGCGTGGGCACGGTGTCTGCGGGCAACTGCTGCGCCAGTGCTTCGCGCCGATATTCGGCGAAGGTGACGCGGTTGCGCACTTGATACGCCTTCATGCCGACATGCGTGTCGGTGCCGGCGGTGCCGCCCTCGGCGTGAATGACCCGTGCGGCCGGCTGGTAGAGCACCCGTTTGCCGGCGGCGCGTACTGCGAAAGCGAGGTCGGTGTCTTCGTAATAGGCCGGGGCATAGCGGGTGTCGAAACCGCCCAATTGTGCGAACAGCGCGCGCGGGATCGCCAGCGCTGCGCCGCTGACGTAATCGCAGTCGCGCAGGTAGCGGAAACGTGGGTCCTCGGGCGATTCGAAC
>JAYUIZ010000545.1:0-5140 GCA_043765595.1 Lysobacter sp.
ATCTCGGTCAAGCTGTCCGCACTGCATCCGCGCTACGAGCATGCAAACAGGGCTCGCGTCTTCGCCGAACTCGGCCCGCGGCTGCTGGAGTTGTCGCAGTTGGCGAAGCAGTACGGCATCGGCCTGACCATCGACGCCGAGGAAAGCGAACGGCTCGAAGTCTCGCTCGACCTGATTTTTCAGGTGCTGGCCGACACCTCCCTGCGCGGCTGGAACGGCTTCGGCATCGTGGTGCAGGCATACCAGAAGCGCGCGCCATTCGTGATCGATTACATCGCCGATATGGCCCGCCGCCTCGAGCGCAAAATCCCGGTGCGTCTGGTGAAGGGCGCCTACTGGGACAGCGAAGTCAAACGCGCCCAGGTCGATGGCCAGTCGGGCTATCCGGTGTTCACCCGCAAGCCGAACACCGACGTGTCTTATCAGGCCTGCGCGCGCCGGCTGCTGGACGCGACCGACGCCATCTATCCGATGTTCGCGACCCACAACGCGCAGACCATCGCCGCGATCCACCGCATGGCCGGCAATGCTGCGTACGAATTCCAGAAACTCCACGGCATGGGCGATGACCTCTACGCCGAAGTGATCCCGGCCGACCGCCTGAACGTGGCCTGCCGCGTCTACGCGCCGGTGGGTTCGCACGAAGATCTGCTGCCGTATCTGGTGCGCCGCCTGCTGGAAAATGGCGCGAACTCAAGCTTCGTCAACCGGATCACCGACGAGAACGTCGCCATCGACGATCTGATCCGCGACCCGATCGACACCGTATCGGCTTTCGACACCATCCCCCATCCGCGCATCCCGCTGCCGGTCGACCTTTACCGCAGTTACCTCGCGCTCGACAGCAGCAACGACAGAGACAATTCCATGGGCCTCAATCTCGCCAACGATTCGCAGCTGCAGTCCCTCGCTGCGCAGGTCAACGCTGCTGTCACCGACTGGCGCGCCGCGCCGCTGGTGCCCGGCGCGAATGCTGCCGGCGCCTCGCTGCCGGTGACCAACCCCGCCGACCGCCGCCAGACCGTCGGTCACTGGCAGCCGGCCGACAGCGCCACCGTCGAGAAAGCCCTGCAGAATGCGGTCGTCGCACAGCCCGCGTGGGATGCGATGCCTGCCGCCAGCCGCGCGACCATCCTCGAACACGCCGCGAAGCTGCTCGAAGCGCGCATGCCGCAGTACATCGCGCTGTGCACGAAAGAAGCCGGCAAGACCATTCCCGACGGCATCGCCGAAGTCCGTGAAGCCGTGGATTTCCTGCGCTATTACGCTGGTCAGGCGCGGAAGATCTTCGCGCCGGAGCCCCTGCCCGGCCCGACCGGGGAATCCAACACCCTGCAGCTCGCCGGCCGCGGCGTATTCGTCTGCATCTCGCCGTGGAATTTCCCGCTGGCTATTTTCATGGGCCAGATCGCGGCCGCGCTGGCCGCCGGCAACAGCGTCATCGCCAAGCCGGCCGAGCAGACCAACCTCATCGGCTACGCCGCGGTGAAGCTGATGCACGAAGCCGGCGTGCCCGAAGCCGTGCTGCAGTTCATGCCCGGCGACGGCGCCACCGTCGGCGCGGCGCTGACGAAGGATCCGCGCGTGGCCGGCGTCGCCTTCACCGGCTCCAACGACACCGCCCGCGCAATCAACCGCGCCATGGCCGCGCGCGAAGCCGCCATCGGCGTACTCATCGCCGAAACCGGCGGCCAGAACGCATTGATCGGCGACTCCTCGTCGCTGCCAGAGCAGTTGGTCAAAGACGCGATCTCGTCCGCGTTCACCTCCGCCGGCCAGCGCTGCTCCGCCGCGCGCGTGCTGTTCGTACAGGACGACATCGCCGACAAGGTCATGCACATGCTGGCCGGCGCGATGGCCGAACTGAAGGTCGGCGACCCAGGCCTGCTGTCCACCGACATCGGCCCGGTGATCGACGCCGACGCGCTGGCGCTGCTGGACGCCCACGCCGCGAAGATGGCGAACGAAGCCAGACTCATCGCCACCGCCGCCACCGACGACAGCGTTGCCCACGGCACCTATTTCGCGCCGCGCGCCTGGGAACTGCAGTCGCTGTCGCAGCTCACCCGCGAGAACTTCGGCCCGGCGCTGCACGTGATCCGCTGGAAGGCCGACGAACTGGATCAGGTGATCGACACCATCAACGCCACCGGCTTCGGCCTGACCCTCGGCATCCACTCGCGCATCGACGAAACCATCGACCGCATCGCCTCGCGCGCGAAGGTCGGCAACATCTACGTCAACCGTAACCAGATCGGCGCGGTGGTCGGCGTGCAGCCCTTCGGCGGCCAGAACCTGTCCGGCACAGGCCCGAAAGCCGGCGGGCCGCATTATCTGCCGCGGTTCACGACGGAGAAGACGGTAACGGTGAACACTACCGCGGCCGGGGGCAATGCTTCACTGCTGACCTTGGGCGACTGATTAGGGCAGCGTGAAGTTTCCGATGCCCGCATTGGCGCGGCCTGCAGCAACTTGATGAGCGATGACGAAAACGGACCGATCCCGCAGCCGGGCACGAAAAGGCCACTGCTTTCCTTCTCCCCTCGGGAGAAGGTGGCGCGCAGCGCAGGATGAGGATTCGTCCGCCGACGATGTTCATCGCTACGGCGAACCCTCGCCCACCCCCTCCCGTAGTCGGGGCACGAAAAGGCCACTGCTTTCCTTCTCTCTTCGGGAGAAGGTGGAGCGCAGCGCCGGATGAGGGTTCGTCCGCCGACGATGTTCATCGCTGCGGCGGACCCTCACCCCCAACCCCTCTCCCGAGGGGAGAGAGGAGTAAAGCACCGGTACCAGGACGACACCGATGGCTTTTCAGGTCATACGTCATCGCTCCGAAGAAAGCCGCACATGACACATCCCCCGCTTCTGCACCAGCCTGTACGCACGCAGCGCAGCCGGTGACAATCGGCCTCCGTTCTCCGCCGCATGAAGCCCTGATGTCCAACACAGTAGTAACGTCTTCCGAGTCCTCCGCCAGCATCGCCGCGCCCGTGCGTTCCGCCGCATCCATCGCGACCGTCATCGCCCAGACCATCGCCGATGAGATCGTCGCGCAGCCGGCGCAGGTGCGGGCGGCGGTGGGGCTGCTCGACGAAGGCGCGACGGTGCCGTTCATCGCCCGCTACCGCAAGGAAGTCACCGGCGGTCTGGACGACACACAGTTGCGCAATCTCGAAACGCGGCTGAACTATCTGCGCGAGATGGAAGATCGCCGCGATACGATCCTGGCGTCGATCGCCGAGCAGGGAAAGCTGACGCAGACGCTGCTCAACGAACTGCTTGCTGCAGACAGCAAATCGCGGCTTGAAGATCTGTATCTGCCGTACAAACCCAAGCGCCGCACCAAGGCGCAGATCGCGCGCGAAGCCGGGCTGGAGCCACTGGCCGATGCGATTCTCGCCGACCCCTCGGTGGCGCCCGACGAGCGCGCGAAAATGTTCGTCGATAACGACAAGGGCGTGGCCGATACCGCCGCCGCGCTGGACGGCGCACGCGCAATCCTGATCGAGCGTTTCGGCGAGAACGCGGCGCTGGTTGGCGAGCTGCGCGACTGGCTGCAAACCAAGGGCGTGCTGCGCGCGAAGGTTGTCGCCGGCAAGGAAAACGAAGGCGCCAAGTTCCGCGACTATTTCGATCACAGCGAATCGCTGGCCCACATTCCATCGCACCGCATGCTGGCGCTGCTGCGTGGACGCCGCGAGGACATGCTGTCGGTGGATCTCGAACCCACGACCGATGTCGAACAGGGCAATGCCTACGCCGAAGGACGCGTTGCGCTGGCGGCCGGCATCGCCATGCAGGGCCGTCCCGCCGACAAGTGGCTGGGCGACACCTGCCGTCTGGCGTGGCGCGCGCGGCTGATGATGAATCTGTCGCTGGAACTGATCACCGGCGCGCGCGAAAAGGCCGAAAACGAGGCAATTTCGGTGTTCGGCGACAACCTCAAGGATCTGCTGCTGGCCGCGCCGGCCGGGCCGCGCAGCGTGCTGGGGCTCGATCCCGGGCTGCGCACCGGCGTGAAGGTTGCCATCGTCGATGCCACCGGCAAAGTAGTCGCCACCGACACGATTTATCCGCACGAACCCAAGCGGCAGTGGGACGGTTCGCTCGCGCGATTGAAGCAGCTCTGCGCCGAGCACAAGGTCGAACTGATCGCGATCGGCAACGGCACCGCCAGCCGCGAGACCGACAAGCTCGCCGGTGAACTCATCGCGAAACATCCGGAGCTCAAGCTCACCAAGATCATGGTCAGCGAAGCCGGCGCGTCGGTGTATTCGGCCTCCGAACTGGCTGCGCGCGAATTTCCGAACCTCGATGTCAGTCTGCGCGGCGCGGTGTCCATCGCGCGGCGCCTGCAGGATCCGCTGGCGGAGTTGGTGAAGATCGAACCCAAGGCCATCGGCGTGGGCCAGTATCAGCACGACGTGAATCCCTATGCGCTGGCGCGTTCGCTCGATGCCAAAGTCGAAGACTGCGTGAATGCGGTCGGCGTGCACGTGAACACCGCCTCGGCGGCGCTGCTGGCGCGCGTCGCCGGGCTGTCGAGTTCGGTGGCCGAAAACATCATTACGTATCGCGACCAGCACGGTGCGTTCAGGACCCGTCGCGAGCTGTTGAAAGTGCCGCGCCTCGGCGAGAAAACCTTCGAACAATGCGCCGGCTTCCTGCGCGTCGCCGACGGCGACCAGCCGCTGGATGCCTCATCCGTGCATCCCGAGGCGTATCCGGTGGTCGAGCGCATCGTCAAGGCTTGCGGCCGCCCGGTTGCACAGTTGATCGGCGATACCGCCACTTTGCGCAACCTGAAGCTTGAACAGTTCACCGACGACCGTTTCGGCTTGCCGACGGTGCGCGACATCGTCAAGGAACTGGAAAAACCCGGCCGTGACCCGCGGCCCGAATTCAAGGCTGCGCGTTTCGCCGACGGCGTCGAAAAAATCAGCGACCTTGTGCCGGGTATGGTGCTGGAAGGCGTGGTGACCAACGTCGCCGCGTTCGGCGCCTTCGTCGATATCGGCGTGCATCAGGACGGTCTGGTGCATATCTCGGCGCTGTCCGACAAGTTCGTCAAGGATCCACGCAGCGTGGTGAAAGTCGGCGATGTCGTGAAAGTGAAGGTGATGGAAGTGGACGCGCCGCG
>JAYUIZ010000546.1:0-5131 GCA_043765595.1 Lysobacter sp.
CTTCGCTTGTCTTGACATCACCTGCCTCCCGGCTGAAAGAGCCGCGACCGTGCGTGAGATCAGAAGCAAGGGGAAGGTGGGGTGGGCGGACGCTTACTATCCAGCGTTAAGGGTGCCAGTTAACCCTCCCGCGCGATCTGGAAACCCGCGAACGACTGCCGCACCGGCATCACTTCGATGCGGTTGACGTTGAGATGCGGCGGTAGGTTCGCGATCCAGAAGATCGTCTCGGCGATGTCGTTGGCGTTGATCGCTTCTGCGCCCTTGTAGAGCGTTTGCGATGCAGCATCGTCGCCGCCGGTGCGCACCAGGGTGAACTCGGTTTCGGCCATGCCCGGTTCGATTGAGGTCACGCGCACGCCAGTGCCGTGCAGGTCGCTGCGCAGGCCCAGCGAGAACTGCGAGACGAAGGCCTTGGTGCCGCCGTAGACGTTGCCGCCGGTGTACGGATAGGTGCCGGCGATCGAGCCGACGTTGAGGATCGCGCCGCGGCGTTCGATCAGGCCGGGCAGCAGCGCGTGGGTCAGGGTGACCAGCGCGGTGACGTTGGTGTCGATCATCTGCCGCCATTGGGCGAGATCCGCGCGCTGCGCCGGGGCGGTGCCCAGCGCGAGGCCGGCGTTGTTTACCAGCACATCGATGGCACGGAAATCCTCCGGCAGCGCATCCAGCGCGGCGTGCATCGCGGCCTCGTCGCGGATGTCGAAGGCGGCGGTGTACACGCGGTCGCGGCCGAGTTCGTCGGCGAGGGCGTCGAGGCGTTCGGCGCGGCGGCCAGTGGCGATCACGCGCCAGCCGGCATCGACGAAACGCTTGGCTGCGGCGAGGCCGAAACCGGAGGTGGCGCCGGTGATGAGAATGGTCTGGGTCATGCTGCGGATTCTAGCCGGGCGCGAAGCAGACCGATGCACTGCTCCCGCGACTTGAGTCATGCAGCTCGGATCACGCGGCTTGTCTGAGCCGCAGGCTGCGGTGGGTCTTGCCCATCGTGTGTGTGCGTGTTTCGCGATGCCGCGCCAGCATCGTCTCGGCCAGGGTCATGTCGCGGGCCAGCGCACCGGCGCTGCGGGCCTGCGCGAGTTTCGCTTCCACCCAGCGTTCGTCGGGATGCGGCAGCAGCAATTCGCGGATCGCGTCCTGCAATGCGGCCTCGCCGCCGCGTCGCAGTTGACGCTGCCGGCGCTGCCGGAAGCGCAGCAGCAGGGCATTGACGACAGGCTTCAGGGCAGGCCTTAACAGGGCGGCTTCGAGCGTCATGGGCGTACTCTCCTGTTGGTGAAGGAGTATGCCCGCGGGGCGTCTCAGGGCCTGCGACCTTCGCCGATGGAATCCTGCATTTTTTTGGCTACGCGCGCATTCATCGCCTTGAACTCTTCAACCAGCGCATCGCAGATTGGCTTCGTCGCGCCGCATTTCACGTCCATACCGAGGTAAACCGCGCCGTCGCGGGTGAACGGCGCGCGCAGGATCATTGATGGATGCGCGGGGTGCGATTGCGGCGTGAACGACCAGATCGCATTCTCGGCCGGCACCGCGATAATGGTCCAGCCGTCGACTTCGCTCTGTGCGATATCGTCACGCGCCAGCAGGGCCGCGCGCGCAGTTTCGACGTTCGGATAGGGAATCTTGCCGGGCTTGGCGGCGGGATGCGTCGCCCCCTTCGCCGCCGATGCCTTGTCGACGGCATTGGTCTCGTGGCGCGTCAGTGCGAACGGCATGCCGTCGCGTTCGCGATACCACACGAGGAATTCCGTGTGCTGGGCAAGTTCGGCATAACGGCTGACATAGTCGACCGCGACGTACAGCCCGGGCAGCGGCGCGTTGGACGGGTTGTCGTACCAGGTGACGTTGGTCTGTTCGCGCTGTTGCAGTGCACCCCAGTCGCGAAGCTCGTCGCGCATGAATGTCCGCCACTCCTGCAGTGTCGCTATCGCGCGCATTTCGTCGCCGAACATGGCGTGCGCGGCATCGTAGTCCTTGCGATCGACGTGCTCGAAATAGCGTGCGCTCAGCTGTTGGATTTCGGCGCTGTCGGCCGCGTTCGGTACATATTCGCGGGCCTGCGCGGCGGCGAGCCAACCGCAAGCGGCGATCAGCAGGAAAATGCGGCGCAGGACGTAGCGACGAGCGGGCATGGCGCGAACTCCGGAAATGAAACGCTGACTCACTTCGCCTTGATCGCCATCGCCGGCAGCCCGCC
Source organism: Lysobacter sp. (assembly GCA_043765595.1). GTDB lineage: Bacteria > Pseudomonadota > Gammaproteobacteria > Xanthomonadales > Xanthomonadaceae > Lysobacter_I. Next base: position 2,201 of record JAYUIZ010000546.1, read on the forward strand.
GCCGGAGAGTTTGCGCTTGGCTTCGGCCAGATCGGTGGCGGTGCCGTACGGGCCCATGCGCACGCGGTAGACCGTCTTGCCCTGGATCTGCGCCGATTCCACCCGGGCGCTGAGGCCCAGGAACGCGATCTTGGCCTTCAGCGCTTCGGCATCGCCCGATGCGGCGAAGGCGCCGGCCTGCAGCAGGTAGCGCGCGTCGTCGCGCGCTGCGGCGGCGACGACGGGTTTCGGCGGTGTTGGTGTGTCCACGGCGACCGGAGGCATCGACGGCGTTACGGCCGGATCTGCGGCATCGGGGTCGACGGCTACGGCTAAGGGCGGCTTGTCGGCAGCTTGGCGCGCGGCTTCTTCGGCACGCGCACGCGCGGCCAGCTCGCTGTCGCTCAGTGCGGTTTCGTCGCCCGGCAGCAGTGTGTAGAAATCGTAGTCCTGCGGCTTCTCGGTCGGTTCAGTCGCGGCGGTCGCGCTGTCGCTGTCGGCGACGATGGCATCCTGGTCGCCCACCGCATCTAGCGCCGGCGGCTGTGCGTCTGCATTGGGTTTCGGCCGGAAGAAACTCTCGGCGCCGTCGCCGCCGATGAATTTTGGCGCCATCAGGAAAATCCCCACGCCTAGCGCCAAGCCCACTACCAGCCACGCCCAGCCGGGCATGCCGCTGCTGTTGCCGCCGGTATTGCGGCGGGCCTGCGATTTTCCGCGTTTCGCTGCCATTACGCTGTCTCCGCCTTGTCGTCGAAGAGCATCTGTTCCGGCGCCGACACGCCCAGCAGCGCCAGCCCGTTCGCCAGCACCTGGCGGGTGGCCTCCGCCAGCACCAGTCTGGCGTTGCGGGTGTCCGCATCGTCCACGAGGAACTGGTGATCGTTGTAGTAGGACTGGAAGGTCTGCGCCAGCTCGACGAGATAGATCGCAATCTGATGCGGTTCCAGTTCCTTGCCGGCGATGTCGACGATCTCGGGATAACGCGACAGATCGATCAGCAGGTCGCGCACCGCGGTGTTGCCGATATCCAGCGGCTGCGACAGTCCGGCATCGCAGTCGTAGGATAGATCGCGCTCGGCGAGTTTGCGGCTGAGGCCGCAGATCCGCGCATGCGACAGCTGCACGTAGTACACCGGATTGTCCAGCGACTGCGACCGCGCCAGATCGATATCGAACACCAGCTGCGAATCGGGCTTGCGCGCGATCAGGAACCAGCGCACTGCGTCGCGGCCGGTTTCCTCGATCAGATCGCGCAGAGTCACGTAGCCGCCCGCGCGCTTGCCGAGTTTCACTTCCTCGCCGCCGCGCATCACCGTGACCATCTGGTGCAGTACGTATTCGGGCCAACCCTTGGGAATGCCGCAGTCCAGCGCCTGCAAGCCGGCGAGCACGCGTGCCAGCGAACCGTGGTGATCGGCGCCCAGTTCGGTGATCGCGCGGGTGTAGCCGCGCTGCCACTTGCTGAGGTGATAGGCCACGTCCGGCACGAAATAAGTGTAGTTGCCATCGGACTTGCGCATCACCCTGTCTTTGTCGTCGCCGAAGTCGGTGCTGCGCAGCCACAGCGCGCCGCCTTCCTCGTAGGTGTGACCGTGGGCGATGAGTTCGCGCACGGTCTCTTCGACCTTCTGGTCGCGATACAGCGAGGATTCGAGGAAGTACACGTCGAACGACACGCCGAACGCGGCCAGATCGAGATTCTGTTCGCGGCGCAGATAAGCCACGGCGAAGCGGCGGATGGCGTCGAAGTCATCTGCATTGCCGGCAGCAGTGATGGTGATGCCGTCGACCTCGACCGCAGCGCCGTCGAGATAAGCCTGGGCGACATCGGCGATGTAGTCGCCGCGATAGCCGTCTTCGGGCCAGCCTGCATCGTCGGGCTTCAGGCCCTTGGCGCGCGCTTGGGTGGATTTCGCCAGATTCTCGATCTGCACGCCGGCATCGTTGTAGTAGAACTCACGCTTTAGGTTCCAGCCGTTGGCGTCGAGCACGCGCGCGATGCAGTCGCCGATGGCCGCAGCGCGGCCGTGGCCGACGTGCAGCGGGCCGGTGGGGTTGGCGGACACGTACTCCACGCCGGCCGTGCGGCCACCGCCGCTGGCGTTGCGGCCGTAGGTATGGCCCTCGGCATGCACGCTGCGCAGCTGGCGCTGCCATGCGGCGGCCGACAGCCGGAAATTCAGGAAGCCCGGCCCGGCGATCTCGACCGAGGCGATGTCGTCATTGACGGGCAGGGCGTCGATCAGCGCCTGCGCGATCGCGCGCGGGTTGCTGCGCGCAGGCTTCGCGAGGGTCATCGCGGCGTTGGTGGCGAAATCGCCGTGGCTGCGGTCTTTCGGGCGTTCGACTACGAAGTCTGGGGCGGCGAGGTCGGCGGGCAGGGTGCCCTGACTGTGGAGTTGGGCGATGCCCTGTTGGATGAGGGCGCGGAGCTGGGATTTCACGGAGTATTTTCGCCAAAAAACGGCGGTGTCTCGAGGGTTGGGCATTGTAGCTGAGGGCGCTGGTGGCGCGTGGTGCGGATCGAGGGGCTTGGGATGGATGCAGGCAGCGGGCTGCGCTCAAAACCAATGTCATCCCTCCCCGGCGCAGCCGGGGAGGGATCTGCTGATCGCTTCATGATTTTCCGAACCATTCCGAGGCCAAGTCCTCCCATCTCGGGTTGATGGCCTCGATCAGGCGTATTTTCTTCTCGCGCCGGAGCCCTTTCAGGGTCTTCTCGCGTTCGATGGCCGCGTGAACATCCTCTGTCGTTTCGAAGTACACCAGCCGGTGAATGCGATATCGAGCGGTATGTCCGGGCAAGACATGCGTACGGTGTTGGTGGACTCGTCGGAGAAGGTCGGAGGTGATCCCGATGTACAAGGCTCTCGACCTGCTGGAGAGGATGTAGACGGAATAGATTTTGGGGTCGCGCATGGTCTTCGGCATCTGCAACAGCAGATCCCT
>JAYUIZ010000547.1:0-1855 GCA_043765595.1 Lysobacter sp.
TGGTGCTGGAGCCCACCCCCGGCGACCAGCACAAAAAAATCCTCGCCGCGCTCGACAATCTCGGCGCCGGCGGCAGCACCAACGGCGGCGCCGGCATCCAGCTGGCCTATGCGATGGCGAAGCAGGCCTATGTCAAGAACGGCGTGAATCGCGTGATCTTGGCCACCGACGGCGATTTCAACGTCGGCACCACCGACCAGAAGACTTTGGAAACGCTGGTCGGCGATCAGCGCAAGCACGGCATCGCGCTGACCACGCTCGGCTTCGGCCGCGGCAATTACAACGATGCGATGGCCGAACGTCTGGCCGATGTCGGCGACGGCAACCACGCTTACATCGACACCCTGCAGGAAGCGCGCAAGGTACTGGTGCAGGAAATGCAGTCGACCCTGCTCACCATCGCCAAGGACGTGAAGATCCAGATCGAATTCAATCCGGCGAAGGTCGCGGAATACCGTCTGATCGGCTACGAAAACCGCATGCTGCGTCGCGAGGATTTCGCCAACGACAAGGTCGACGCCGGCGACATCGGCGCAGGTCATGAAGTCACCGCGCTATACGAAATCACTTTGGTCGGCTCGGGCGCGGAACGTCTGCCCGCGCTGCGTTACGGGGAGGACAAACCCAAAGCGATGGCTGGCGCCGCAGCCGGAGAGCTGGCGCATCTGCGGCTGCGCTACAAGCGCCCGGGCGAAGACACCAGCCGGCTGATCGAACGCCCGGTGCTGAAAACCGAACTGCGTGCCGCCGCCAGCCCGTCCCTGCGTTTCGCCGCGACGGTCGCCGCCTATGCCGATGGCCTGCGCGGCGGCAAGCATCTGGAACAGTGGACGTGGGAAGACATCGCCCGCACCGCACGCCAGACCACCGGCAACGATCCGTGGGGGCAGCGCGCCGAGTTCATAGAACTGGTGGATAGCGCGCGTCGCCTCACCGCTGGCGATACGCCGCAGATCGGGATGATCGCCGACTGATTCCGCGCGCGACGGCGGCCTCGCGGCCGTCGTCGCACGGAGCGGTCCCGCCGCCATGACTCTCGCGCTTCGCCAATCGATGTCTCGCCGCGCCGGGAAAAGCGCTGCCAAGCTGCGCGTGTCCAAGCTGCAAAACGCGACAGGCTTCACGAAGCCTGCCGCAACCCTTAACCTGATAGACATGAATGATGTGGCGGAGGTCAGTGACGAAAGCCTCATGCTTGCCTACGCGGCGGGCGATACGGCTGCGTTCGAGCGCCTCTACCAGCGTCATCGCGGCAAGCTCTACCGCTTCCTGGCCCGTCAATTGCACGGCAACGGCGCATTGGCCGACGAATTCTTCCAGGACGTGTGGCAGCGGGTTATCACCGCCCGCATGAACTGGAAACCGGATGCGGCGTTTTCCACCTGGCTGTACCGGATCGCGCACAACCGCCTCACCGACCACTGGCGGTCGCTGCAGCACCGGCCGCCGGCGCCCGCCGATGCCGACGAACGCACCGAACGCATGCCGGACCACGACACACCGGAAAAGCAGCTGTCCGAATTCGAGGAACGCCGCCGGCTGCAGATGGCGCTGGACGAATTGCCGGACGAACAGCGCGGAGTGGTCCTGCTGCGCCTGGAACAGGAACTGAGCTTGGAGGAAATCGGCGAAATGACCGGCGTCGGCCGGGAAACGGTGAAATCCCGACTGCGTTACGCGATGGATAAACTCCGCCAGAGACTGAATCAATGAGCCGCCCGAGCGAACCCTTCAACCCGGAAGAACGCGACCTTGCCCAGCGTCTCGCGCGTTTGGGCGGTCCGCGCGAACCTGCGGCTGCGCTCGATGCGATCATCCTGGCCGCCGCGCGCGCCGCAGCGTCCGAGACGGCAGA
>JAYUIZ010000548.1:0-1852 GCA_043765595.1 Lysobacter sp.
CCGGAAGCCTGCCAGCTGATTCTGCAGGCTTCCGGAATGGTCATGAAGAACCGCGTGACTTCCGCATCGGTGACCGTCACCGGGCCGCCGCTGCGGATCTGTTCGCGGAACAGCGGCACCACGCTGCCGGCGGAATCGAGCACGTTGCCGAAACGCTCGGTGACAAAACGCGTGGAACGCGGATCAGCGAGCGACTGGCACAGCATCTCCGCCAAGCGTTTGGTCGCGCCGAGCACATTCACCGGATCGACCGCCTTGTCGGTGGAGATCAACACAAAAGTACCGACGCCGGCCGCCGAACTCGCCCGCGCAACCGTTTCGGTGGCCAGCGCGTTGTTGCGCACCGCCTCACGCAGTTGCGCTTCCAGCAGCGGCACCTGTTTGTATGCGGCGGCGTGGAACACCGCATCCGGTTTCACCAGATCCAGCGCGTAACGGATCACTGCCGGGTCGCCGCAGTCGCCCAGAATTAGAGCCAGTTCGATCCCGGGGAAGTCGCGACGCAGCCGCATCTGGGTGGTGGTCAGCGCCAGTTCGTCGATCTCGACCAGCGCGATCTTGCTGGCGCCATGGCGCGCGCACTGACGGCACAATTCGGAACCGATGGAGCCGCCGGCGCCGGTCACTAGTACGCTGCGGCCGCCGAGCCAGTCGCGCATCGCTTTCCAGTCCGGCACCACCGGCGCACGGCCGAGCAGATCCTCGATCGCGACTTCTTTCAATTCACCCGGCAGCGAGCGGCCTTCGAGGATATCGTTGAGCCGCGGCACCATCCGGAACGGCACGCCGGTGCGTTCGCAAGTTTCGATCACCCGGCGCATCTGTTCGGCATCGACCGACGGCATGGCGATGACCAGCAATTTGGCCGCGGTTTCGGGCGCGATCCGGCCGACATCGTCGATCCGGCCCAACACCGGCACGCCGTGCAGATGGCTGCCGCGCAGTTTCCTAGCGTCGTCCAGAAAGCCCACAGGCTGATAGGCGCCGGTACGGCGCAGGTCGCGGACCAGCGCTTCGCCCGCCTGCCCCGCGCCCAGGATCAGCACGCGCACCGCCGACTTGTCGCTGTTAATGCGGCCGTGATCCTTCCACGAGCGATACAGAAGCCGCGGTGCGCCCAGCATCAGGGTCAGCACGAACGGATACATCACCAGCACCGAGCGTGGCGCCTGGTCGAGTCTGTTGTAGATGAAGAGTACGAAGAGGATGGCGAGCAGACCGAACAGGCTCGCCTTCAGGATATTCATCAGATCAGGCACGCTGGCGAAGCGCCAGACCCCGCGATACAGCCCCACCTGCCAGGACACCAAGCCTTGGGCCAACAGCACCAGCAGGGCTTCGGTCGACCAGAGCGGCGGCTGCGTGGCGGTATCAAGCATGGCGTAACGGAACTGCACCAGGCCGGTCCAGCACAGCCAGACGATGCACAGATCGTGCAGCACGATCATGGCGCGCGGCCATGCGCTGGCCAGACGGTCTCTCAATGTGGTGGTCATGCGTCAAATCCTCCGTTCGCGGTGTTCCCGGCCGGCCGACGCAGCCAGTACCACAACCCGCAACCCAACATCAGCCACGCAGACACCAGCATCCAAATTCCTCTCTGTCCTTCCCCCCGGAGCCAAATAGCACCCGCACATGCGAGCAACGTCCAAACCGCATAACCTGTCGTCGCCGGCACATGACTGCCGGCGCGCCTGGACCAACGCTGATAGGCGTGTTCGACGTGCGGCGTCCACCAGCGCTCTGCGCGCAACATCCGCGTGAGTAGGGTGAAACCGGCATCCAATACGAACGCGCTCAACGGCAGCAGCGCCAGCGGCCAAGCCTCAACCGGCATGACATTCAACGACAA
>JAYUIZ010000549.1:0-18741 GCA_043765595.1 Lysobacter sp.
TCGACCCAACTGCGGATATCGCGGCCGCTTTTGCCCTCGGCGCGCGGTGCGAGCTTTGCCGCGCCATCTGCCAGATCGAACGCGAGCGGTTTTTCAGCCAACATCACCGCCAGTAGTTTGCGTACGCCGTCGCGGTCGGGCAGGGGGATTTCGATCTGTTTCGGCAGGCGCGACAGCACGGCGGCGTCGATCTGGTCGCGTCGGTTAGTGGCGGCGAGCACGAACACTGGTTGAGCGGCCGACTGCGTCTGTGCGGCGATGCCGTCCATTTCCTGCAGCAGTTGGCCGACGATTTCGGTGAGGATCGAATCGGACTGTCCGCCGCGGGTGGCGGCGATGATGTCGATCTCGTCGAGGAACAGCAGCGACGGCGCGGATTCGCGCGCGCGTTCGAACAGTTCGCGCACTTTCTGGCCGCTCTGGCCGAGGAAGCCCTGCTTGATGTCGGCGGTGGACGCGGCGATGAAGCGTAGGCCGGTTTCGTTGGCGAGCGTACGTGCGATCTGGGTCTTGCCGGTGCCGGGCGGGCCGTACAGCAGCAGCCCGCGCGGCACGCCGATGCCGCGCTTGCGGAAGGTTTCCGCGTGCTGCAGCAGGCCGGCGGTGGTCTTCAATTCTTTCATCGTGTCGTCGGTGAGGATCAGCGTGTCCCAACTGGCGCGCGAATCGGTGGCGGTGGAGCCCTGTTTGCGCATCGCGGTGGTGAAGGCCGCGAGGGCGTCATCGTCGATCGGCGTTTTGATGCCGTGCTCGCGCGCGACGCGTTTGGCGAGGCTGCTCAGCTCGCGCCCGGACATGCCCAGGGTCAGCGCTTCGGTCTTCGCAGGCAGCGGCGGCGGGATGGTCAACCGCGCGAATTCTCCGGCCAATATTTCCAGGCGCTGGCGGCCGTCAGGCAGGCCGATTTCCAGCTGATCCTCGAAGCGCGACAGCATCGCGGCGTCGATCAGGTCGCGGCGGTTGGTCGCGCCCACCACCCAGACGTGCGCCTGTTTGTCGAAGCCGTCCCACTGCGCGAGGAAGGCAGTGACGATTTCCTCGACGAAGCTGTCGGTGTTGGTGCCGCCGCGCCGGCCGAACACGCCTTCGCATTCGTCAACGAAGATCACCGCGCGCGGCTCGGCGCGGGCCTTGATCCACAGCGCCTTCACATTTTCGCCGCTCTGGCCGATGAAGCCGGATTTCAGATCGGTGAGCGACAGCGGGAAGAACGCGCAGCCCATACTGTCGGCGAAGGTGCGCGCGATCAGAGTCTTGCCGGTGCCGGGCGGGCCGTACAGCAGCAGCCCGCGCGTCGCCGAGGCGCTGCCGCTGGCGAAATGCCCGGCCAGCGAGATCAGCTGCGTTTTCACGTTTGGATTCAGCGCGACGCCTGCCCAAGCCCGTACGGGATCGACCGCGGGTTTCGGCTGCGTCTGCCCGGAACGCAGCGCGCGGCTGCGTTCGATCCGGTCCGCGTGCTTCACGTTGCGGTCGCAGGCTTTGTCGAAGGCCATCGCCAGTGCGCGCACGCGCGCAGGCAGCGGCGGGAACGCGTCGTTCTGCAGCAGGTCGCGATCCCAGACGATGATCGGCAGGCGGCCGCTGGTGCGCAGCGGGATAATGCCGAGCCCGCGATCATGGGCGTCGCTGATCGAAATCACGATGTCACCGGGCTCCACGCCGCGCGTGCCGCGCCAGGATTCCCAACCGAACCCGGCGGGGCTGTTGGCGGTGCGCGCAACCATATAGATGTGCGGAAAAGCGCCCTCACCGTTGGTGTGCATGAGTCGCATCAACCGGAAGCGATTCCGCAGCAGCGCCGTACGCGGCAACAGCCAGCGTTCGACGACGATCAACGCGAGCAGTGCGCCTGCCACCCACCACAGCGAGATCGGCGAAAGCTGCGGCGGCAATTGCGGCAGCAGGCCCGGCAGCAGATGCGGTTTGTAGTGGGTGAACGCGGCGGCGGCGATAATCAGCAGGCCGCTCATCATCAGCCACATCGAAGGCGCGGCCATCAGCACCGGGCGGCCCTGTTCGCGGTAATGGCGCGGCTGTCGCAGCAGGCGGCGCATGCCTTCGGTGGCGTAATGCCGTCGCAGGGTGCGGTCGATGGTTCGCGAGAAGGTCTGCAGTTCCGCTTCGAGCGCTTTCGGATCGTCGGTCTGCCCGCCTGCGTGGGGTGGTGCGCCGTGCTGCGGATTCACGTCCGTGCCTCGTCCTGTCGTGCTGCGGAGAAGGCCGATGATAGCCCGCGCCGATGCGTGCGCTGCTAAATGCACGATGGTCGTGCGCCGTGTGTCGTCCAACAGATTTGCGTTATGGTGGGACGTGCCCGGTTTTTTCGGGCATCACGGCCAGGGGGCGTGGTAGTTCCGATCCGCCGCGGGCCCTGCCCGCGTAGCTCGCGCTGCCGATGTCGTCCTGTGCCGCGACACCGCGCACCGCGACGGCCGCCAGACGCGCTTCGCTCCGGACAGGACACCGCCACGATGGCCATGCTCAGTTTCAACGGACGCGTTCAGATCGCTATCGAGCGCGCCCAGACCCTCTATCCCGACGCCGAATTCCTCGAAGCGCAGGGCCACTCCTCTGCGGGCCTGATCGAGCATCCCGCCGCCATTGATCAACTGCGCGTGCTGTTCAGGCGCGACGGCGGCGCGACGCTGGCGGTCCAGGAAACCGGTTACGGCACGTTCGACAAGCCCACTAGCGTCGAGAACATGCCCAGCGGCGCCACCATCCACTGGCCGATTGGCATGGATCTGCCGGATGCGGACCGCCTCAAGGAACAGTTCGGCTACACCGAACCGTATTCCCGCGTCGCCCTGTGCATCCCCAAGGGCGTGACTTGGGCGAATGCGTCGTACGTGTTCGGCGGCAATCCGCAGTGCGCGGATGTGATGGTGGATACGGTGACCGGGAAGGTGCGCGAGGCGAGTTGAAGCAGGGATAGGGATGCGTAGAGCGGAGCGCAGCTCCGCTGCGCCCTTTAAGGTGCTTCGATACGCCCTCAAAGAATCGACAGCGTCTTTTCCTTTTCGCCAAGCTATTGACGCCAACCCGTATGTGATCCCGCACGAGTGCGCAGCACGAGGCGGTATCCGCTTATTGCCCGCAGGGAAAGCAAGCACAACAAGCAGATCCCTCACCCCGATGAAGCCGGGGATTCGGGATGACAGAGATAGGGATGCGTAGAGCGGAGCGAAGCTCCGCTGCGCCCTTTAAGGTGCTTCGATACGCCCTCAAAGAATCGACAGCGTCTTTTCCTTTTCGCCAAGCATTGACGCCAACCCGTATGTGATCCCGCACGAGTGCGCAGCACGAGGCGGTATCCGCTTATTGCCCGCAAGGAAAGCAAGCACAACAAGCAGATCCCTCACCCCCATGAAGCCGGGGATTCGGGATGACAGGGATAGGGATGCGTAGAGCGGAGCGCAGCCCCGCTGTGCCCCTTCACGTGCTTCGATACGCCCTCAAAGAATCGACAGCGTCTTTTCCTTGCGCTCCGCCAGCCGTTTTTCGAGGTAGTGGATATTCTGTCCACCGCCCTGGAAACCGCTGTCGGCCATGATCCGCTGCTGCAGCGCGATGTTGGTCTTGATGCCGTCCACCACCATTTCGCTCAAAGCGACCTTCATGCGCGCGATTGCGGTGGCGCGGTCGGGCCCGTGCACGATGAGCTTGCCAATCATCGAGTCGTAGTTCGATGGCACCCGATAGCCTTCGTAGATGTGCGAATCCACGCGTACGCCGGGGCCGCCGGGGGCATGGAAATGCTTGATCAGGCCGGGCGAGGGCATGAAGGTGTCGGCGTCTTCGGCGTTGATTCGGCACTCGATGGCGTGGCCGTTCAGCACGATGTCGCTCTGGCGGATCGACAGCTTGTGGCCGGCAGCGACCATCAACTGCTCTTTCACCAGATCAATGCCGGTGATCAGCTCGGTGACCGGATGTTCCACCTGGATGCGGGTGTTCATTTCGATGAAGTAAAAGCGGCCGTCTTCGTACAGGAATTCGAAAGTGCCGGCGCCGCGATAGCCGATGCGTACACAGGCTTCGGTGCAGACCTTGCCGATTTCGGCGCGCTGCTCAGGGGTGATCCCGGGCGCGGGCGCTTCTTCCACTACTTTTTGGTGCCGGCGCTGCATTGAACAATCGCGTTCGCCCAGATGGATCGCGTTGCCCTGGCCGTCGGCCAGCACCTGGATCTCGACGTGGCGCGGGTTCTCCAGGAACTTCTCCATGTAGACCTGTTCGTTGCCGAACGCCGCCTTAGCTTCGCTCTGGGTGGTCTGCACTGCGGTGTGCAGCGCGGCCTCGGTATGCACCACGCGCATGCCGCGCCCGCCGCCGCCGCCCGCGGCCTTGATGATGACCGGGTAGCCGATCTCGCGGGCGATACGGATGTTCTCTTTGGCGTTGTCGCCCAGCGGGCCGCCGCTGCCGGGCACGCAGGGCACGCCCGCGGCCTTCATCGCACGGATCGCTTCGACCTTGTCGCCCATCATGCGGATGGTCTCGGCGCGCGGGCCGATGAAGATGAAGCCGGAGGTTTCGACGCGTTCGGCGAAATCTGCGTTCTCGCTGAGGAAGCCGTAGCCTGGATGGATCGCCTGGGCGTCGGTCACTTCGGCGGCGGCGATGATCGCCGGCATGTTGAGGTAGCTGTCCTTGGACGCGGCCGGGCCGATGCAGACCGACTCATCGGCCATCGCCACGTGTTTGAGGTTGCGGTCGACGGTGGAATGCACCGCGACCGTCTTGATGCCGAGCGCATGACACGCGCGCAGAATGCGCAGCGCGATCTCGCCCCGGTTGGCGATCACCACTTTATCCAGCATGGCGGCGCCCTCAGCCGATCACGAAGAGAGGCTGGTCGAACTCGACGGGCTGGCCGCTCTCGCACAGGATCGCAAGCACGGTGCCTGAAACGTCGGCTTCGATCGGGTTGAACATTTTCATGGCTTCGACAATGGCCAGGGTCTCGCCCTGCTTGACCGCCTGGCCGATCTTCACGAACACCGGTTTGTCCGGCGACGGCGAGGCGTAGAAGCTGCCGACCATCGGCGAGCGCACGACGTGGCCATCGGGCAGATCCGGGCCATTGCGGCCGCCGCCGGTCGCTGCGTCCACCGGCGACAGCATCGGCATGGCCGTCGGCTGCGCGGCACGCTGGTTATGTTCCAGATGCAGCGGCGCGGGGGCGGGTACGTTCATCGCCACGCCGCCCCGCGGCAGGCGCGCGAGACGCACCGATTCTTCGCCTTCCTTGATCTCGATTTCCGCCAGATTGGATTCTTCCAGCAGGTCGATGAGTTTCTTGATTTTGCGCAGGTCCATGAGGTGTCTTCTCGCTCGTTGCCCGGGCACGATGGCGCAGGCGTCGGTGGTCGTTGATGGTGAGTGGATGCAGGGTTGGGTATGCCGTGATCAGGTGGAGGCGGTATCGAGGCGGCCGATGGCGGCGCTCAGCGCCAGGCCATAGCCCGGTGCGCCGAACCCGGCGACGATGCCCACCGCCAGGTCGGTGAAATAACTGGTGTGGCGGAACGGTTCGCGGGCATGCGGGTTGGACAGATGCACTTCGATGAATGGAATCGCGACCGCGGCCAGGGCGTCGCGGATCGCCACCGAGGTATGGGTGAAAGCGGCTGGGTTGATCAGGATGAAATCGACATGGCCGCGCGCGGCTTGGATGCGATCCACCAGCGCGTGCTCGGCGTTGGACTGGAAGCTCTCCAGCGCATGCCCGGCGGCGGCGGCGCGTCCGGCCAGGTCCGCATCGATCGCGGCCAGCGTCGCGTGCCCGTAGATTTCGGGTTCGCGGGTGCCCAAGAGATTCAAATTGGGGCCGTGCAGTACAAGCAGACGCGCCATGGAATCGATCCGTCGATTGGGAGACCAGTCTGCGCGAAAGCAGGAGTAGTGTCCAGATCGGCGAAGTTTCGATACTTTCAAACGGTCGTTTGAGATTTCGCCCCAAACTTTGTGAGGCCTGTCACCGCACTTCGCTAACGGCGTTCGTCGCTGGCTTGGTATTCCTGCCGATTGCGCTGATCGTCGGCACGGGCGCTGAAATGCTGCGGCCGCTGGTGACCGAGGTCATTGTCGTCTTCCACGCTGCTGGTCCTGACCGTGCTGTATCGCATGATGCGCCGCCGCGATGCAGAGCCCGAACCGAAGCCGGTGGCCCATGCGGCGACCTGAGCCATCGGGGTCGGTCGGATGGCACGACCGTCCCCTATTGATTCATCGAAAGAGAAGATCAAGCATCAACCTATTCCTGTCCTGTCTTCAATCCCGGAGGCGGTGGCCCCGCGACCAGTCGGCGGCGTCCGCTGCTGGTCGCAAACGCCATGCTGGTAGGGCTGTTCGCGATCGGCCACTCCACGATAGCCTTCACGCGATGACCGTTTTCAACAACAGACCCGTCACCGCGGAAACCGCGATGACCGGAATCACCCCCACCTTGAAGCGGAACAACGCCAGCGCCGCGCCGGCCAGCATCACCGCCGCAACGGTGTCCATTCCGCCGGCGAGCCCCTTGGGCAACAGCACGTGGTAACCGAAGAACATCGCGAGGTTCACGATCACGCCCACCACCGCGGCAGTGATGGCGGTCAATGGTGCGGTGAAACGCAAATTGCCGCGCGTGGACTCGACAAAAGGGCCGCCAGCGAGGATGAATAAGAACGACGGCAGGAAGGTGAACCAGGTGACCAGACATGCGGCCAGCGCGCCGGCCAGGAAGGGCGATTCCGGCCCCATGAATTGATTGGTATAAGCGCCGACGAAGCCCACGAACGCGACCACCATGATCAGGGGGCCCGGTGTGGTTTCGCCAAGCGCGAGGCCGTCGATCATCTGTGTCGGCGTGAGCCACCCATAACTCTCGACCGCGCCCTGGTAGACATAGGGCAGCACCGCGTAGGCGCCGCCGAAGGTCAGCAGCGCAGCCTTGGTAAAGAACCATCCCATCTGGGTGAATCCATGGTCCCAACCCGCGCTCAGCGCAAGGGCGCCGATCGGCACAATCCATAGCAGCACCCCCCAGGCCATGACTTGAGCCAATCCACGCCACCGGAATCGAGCGTGTTCGGGGGCCGGCGTGTCGTCGTCGATCAGCGCCGGCCCCGCCGCCGTGCTGGTGGCCGCGTGCCCGCCGCCGGCCGGTGTGAAACTGGCCGGGGCGATGCGTCCGCCGATGTAGCCGATCAGCGCGGCCACTGCGACGACTGCCGGGAACGGCGCCGAAAACGCAAAGACCGCCGCGAACGATGCGATCGCGATTCCCCAGAGCCAGCCGTTCCTGAGGATCCGCGAGCCGATCCGGTAGGCGGCATGCAGCACGATCGCCGTCACCGCGGGCTTGATGCCGTAGAACAATCCGGCCACCACTGGTACATCGCCGAATGCGATGTAGAGCCACGACAACGCGATCAGCACGACCAGCGACGGCAGGACGAACAGCGCGCCGGCAGCGATTCCTCCTCGCGTGCGATGCAGTAGCCAACCGATATATGTCGCCAGCTGTTGGGCTTCCGGACCTGGCAGCAGCATGCAGTAGTTGAGCGCGTGGAGAAATCGCTTCTCGGAGATCCAGCGTCGGCGTTCCACCAGTTCCTGGTGCAATAGCGCGATCTGGGCCGCCGGTCCGCCGAAGCTGATGCAGCCGATCCTGAGCCAGAACCCAAGCGCTTCTCGAAAGGTGGGCGCGGTGGGGAGGGCTTGGGGCGACGCGGCAGTGTCGCCCTCGGACATGATCATTGCAGACCTCGCACGAATGGATTGCGGCATCAAAACTATCAGCAATTCGGCGTCATCCGGTTACATGGTCCGGGCCGCGTCCATCGGGCGCGGCCCGGGCGAAGCGGTGCATCGTTTCAGCGTCAGCGCTTGCGGCTCATGATTGTTCAAAGCGAGTGGGAATCGGGGAAGTTCCCGTCTGAGTGCGCGCCGGAAAAAAGTACGGCCCCGGCATTGCTGCCTGGGGCCGTCGCCCTGCACGGGTTGTCGGGTCTGTCGGTCTGCGGCGCCGGGGCCGTTTGCGACATGCGGTCCGGCGTTCGATGCCGGACTGCGGGATGGGGGGCGGCTGGGGTCAGCGGCTATACGAAAGTAGACTCAACGTAGAGATGGCGGTGGCGCAATGGCGGGTGAGGCTGGCCACTAGTCCGGGATTTGTTTCGTGTCCGGTCGCAGTCATCATCACCATCTGCTGGCCGGGGCGAGGCACCCGCTGGATCACCACGATGCCGGCGTCGGTCTGCACGGTCATGTCGGTGAAGCCATGCTGGCCCAAATCGCGAATCAGGGTTTCGGCCATGTTGACCAGCGAGCTGGCGACAGCCGCCAAGCGCGGCGCGTCCAGCATCGGCGCGGCCGCGTGGGCCAGGTGATGCCCTTCCGAGTTCGACAACACGCACGCCTGACCGTCCGGGATCCCCGCAAGCATGCCGTTCATGGTGCGAACCACGTCGTGATAGCGGCTGTATTCAAAATACTTTCCGAACAACCGGCTTTGGACGGGGAACGGGACGGTATTCGCTGACATGAGGCGTACCTGGGTGGAGAGGGAGGCGCGGAGCCGCACCTGGCCGATAGGGGAGCGCGCCGCGGGCTGCGATGCGCTTATCGCAAGTTGTAAGCATCGTTCGTGCCAAATTCCGGGCGACGGCTCGCGACCGCCCTGCTCGGCCTGGTTCAACTGGGAATGCTTCGCAAAATGAGGGGTCTGGCAGGTCTGACAGGTTGGAAGCTGGACGCGCCGGGCGATTCACGCCCAGCGTCAGGTGTCGCAGCGGGGCAGCCGGGTGCCGTGCTGTGTCGTTTCCTTCCGCGAAGGGCTGAGCGGCCCAGGCAGAATCGGGCCTGCGACGGTATCAGTGCCGTGCCCACGGGCGGGGGAAACGAAATGGTTGCATATCGGAGGCAGCGGACTGACGTCCGCTCTACAGGACAGAATCCTGGCGCATGCAAAAGCCGGTGGGCTCGACTACTTGGCGCGCCGGGTCAGCGCGCCGCGATCAGCGGGCTGCGGCGGTGAAGTCTTCCAGCTCGCCGCTCACGAATGGACCGATACGCCGCGCCAGCAACCTTCCATCCGCGCCGATCAGCACCGAATAGGGCAAGACGCCCTTGAGATTACCCAGACGCACGCCGGCATCGGCCGGTCCGGGGGCGTCGATCAGGATCGGGTAGTCCACGGGCACCCGCTTGAGGAAGTCGCGCACGGCGTCGGGTTCGTCCAGCGCGATGCCCACCACCTGCACGCCGTCCACCCCCTGGGTGCGGGCGAAGCGCTGCAGTTCCGGCATTTCCTTGATGCACGGGCCGCACCAGCTGGCCCAGACGTTGATCAGCAGGGGCCGCCGGGCCCAGGCCGCGGGCACATCCACAGGCCGCCCTTCGAGATCTGGCAATCGCAGCGACGGGATCGGTTCCCCGGTTTTGGCCACGGCGATGCCCGCGGGCGGTGCCGGAGCATTGGCGTCCAGCGCGCCTTGCAGCGCCTCTTGCCCAAGCTTGCTGCGCCACAGCGGCCCCGGGCCGGAGACCAGCAGACCGGCGACCGCGCCCAGAACGGCGGCGAGCGTGGCGACGAGGAGGACGTTGCGGGTTTTCATGCAGCGGATGGCTTGAATGATGTGGTGTCAGTTGCGGTCACGGCATTATTCCCGATGGTCGAATGCGTCGGTGAAGATTTGGGCGTAGCCCGGGTGGGGCCGAAGGCCGCACCCGGGAAGCCTGTGTCGCTTCTCTCCCGGGTAAGCGCTGTGCGCGCACCGGGCTACGTCACTGGTTGTTAGCATTAGCTCTTTGAATTGCGGAGATCCATGTTGACGCTTCGTCGTAAACTCGCGATGCCCTTGCATCGCAAGTCATAAAGCCGTCAAAGTAAGTGGCGAATGTAACGAATATTGAATCTATTAGGTCATTTCTATGTTTTTCGGGTTTAGCATTTTCTCCGCCACCCCGTGCTACCCAATCCAAAGCCAATAAGTAATAGCAGAGACAAGAGCGAAATATAAAGGTATTTATCAGCTCATTTTCTCTTGGCAGTCGCTTTACCTCGGGATGTTTCTCAAAGTTAATTTTTGCAATTTTAAATATTTCAGAGAGGGATTTTGAAAAAAACGATTGTGGCAATGGGCCGCCATTGCGATAAATCGTTAGTTCGGATTTTGTATATATGCTTCTAATTCCTTTATGGGCTGTTCCTGTATCTTGAATTTCAGTAAGCAAACGATCGATGTGCTCGGATGCTGCACGCCCGTGATCGAGTAGTTGTATTTTGAGGGAAGTATGGCCGCGCTGAGCAAGTCTTAAGTGTCGAACATAGGTCGGGAAATGGCTAGTCTGACTTTTATCTATTAGTCGTTTTTGTAGCCCGCTAGCACGCCCGTGAAGCCCGCAGACTTTAATTGTATTTTTAAGTATAAGAACTTGGCCTGGAAATTCTGAAAGAACTCCCATTGATTTGAATATGCTGGAAAATGTATCGCCCTTGTATGCTTCCATCGCGGCATAGTCTGTAATAATTGCAGTGTTTTTAGGATTGCTAGACAGAAAATTACGAAGCCGATCCGATTGCATTTGGTTGGTGTCGATAACCACTTTCATGGGGGCTAACTCGTAATTATCGGGCGGCCTTAGTCAACGCCTCACGCACCATCGCAGGCGTCAGCACCGTCGGCAGCACTTTGCCTTCGCCGCCGCCGCGCGGATACACCACGTACAGCGGTACGCCGACGGCCTTATAGCGCTGCAGATATTTGGTAATTGCAGGATCGACATCGGTCCAGTCGCCGACCATGTAGACGGCGTTGGCGTCGTCGAGGGCTTCGCGGAAACCGTCGCGCGCGAATACCGCTCTCTCGTTGGCCTTGCAGGTGACGCACCAGTCGGCGGTCATGTTCACCAGCACCACGCGGCCGGCGCTGCGCAGATCGGCCAGGCGCTGTTCGGAGAACGGCACCGCGCGCGAGTCGGCCGGCAGTTGCACCTGCGCGGCGTCGGCGGCGTTGAGTTTCCAGATCGACCACAGCGGGAACAGCACCGCCAACAAAGCGACGACCGCGACGACCTGGCCCCAGCGGGTGCCGCGCATGCGCGCATGGGTCCAGGCCCAGGCCGCGAATGCCAGCGCCAGTGCGGCCAGCGCCCACCAGCCGACGGCGTCGGCGCCGCGCTGTTTCGCCAGCACCCACACCAGCCAGATTGCGGTGAGGTACATCGGGAACGCGAGCAGCTGTTTGAAGGTGTCCATCCAGGCGCCTGGTTTCGGCAGACGCTGCGCCAGCCCGGGCACGAAGCCGATCAGCAGGAACGGCAGCGCCAGCCCCAGGCCGAGGAAGGCGAACACCAGCAACGCCGAGGCGGTGGGCGCGGCGAATGCCCAGCCCAGCGCTGGGGCCATGAACGGTGCGGTGCAGGGTGCGGCCACCACCACCGCGAGTACGCCGGTGAAAAAATCGCCGGCCGCGCCGCTGCGGCTGGCCAGCTGATGGCCGACGCCGGTCCAGCGCCCGCCGACGTGCCAGACGCCGGACAGGCTCAGGCCAAACCCGAACATCAGCAGGGCCAGCGCGGCCACCACCAGCGGCTGCTGCAGCTGGAAGCCCCAGCCCAGCGCCTGGCCGGCCTCGCGCAGCGCTAGCGCCAGCCCGCCCAGCGCGACAAAGCTGACTAGGACACCGGCGGTGTACCTGAGCGCGTGCGCGCGGGCGTGCTGCGGGCTTTCGCCGCTGCCGGCCAAGCCCAGCGCCTTCAGCGACAGCACCGGCAGCACGCAGGGCATGAGATTGAGGATCAGGCCGCCCAGCAGGGCCAGCAGCAGCGCCGAGAGCAGGGTTTCGGTCGAACGGGTATCGGTGGGCTCGGGCAACTCGGCGTTCGCCGTGCCCGCGGCGATGGGCTGCGCGTCGGTGGCTGCAGCCGTTGCGTCGGGTGGGTCGGCGGCGACGATGGGGAGGGTGGATGCGGACGTCGCAGCGGTGCTGTTATCGATTGTGGGCGCGATAGTCGCCACGTCGGTCGCCACAGCGGTCGGTGGCGCCTTGGTCACTTCGCCTTTGGGCAGCGCGATCTTTACTGTGCGCGTCATCGGCGGGTAGCAGATGCCGTCGTTCTGGCAGCCCTGGAAGGTCGCGCGCAGCGTCACCGCCTGTGCATCGGCGCGGCTGCGATTCAACGGCAGCTTCAGGTCGACCGGCGAGAAGTACACGACGACTTCGCCGAAATGCGCGTCGCGGTGGGCCACGCCTTTCGGCCACTGTGGCTTGCCCGGCGCGATGCCGTCGGCGTCCAGCCTGAAGGTGCTGCGGTCGCGATACAGGTAATAGCCCTGTGCCGGCATGAAACGCAGCAGCAGAGTATTGCCGTCGCCGACGATGGCGTCGAACGCGAAGGCTTGTTCTTCCGGCAGCGGCCCGGCCTTGCCGGTATTGCCGAACACACTGCCGAGCGGGCTGGCGCCGGATGCACCGGCGCGTGATGCCAGCGGATTGAAGCCGCCATTGAAGCCGCCGCTGTCCGCGGCCGTATTCGCATCCGAAGCGGAACTGGAAGCGGAAGCAGACGGCAGCTTGACCGAGAGCGTGCGGGTCTGCGGCGGATAGCAGATGCCGGCGTCGGCGCAGCCCTGATATTTGATCTTCAGCGCAACGGTGCCGCCCGCGCCGACGATGCCCGGCAGGGTGGCGACCAGTTTGTCGCGATAGGTTTCTGTCTTGCCGAAAAACTCGTCCTCGTGCGGTTCGCCCTTGGGCAACCTCAGCGCGCCGCTGCGCGCGCCGGGCGTGACCGTCTCCACGCTGGTGCGATGCCGGTAAATATAGTAGCCATCGGCGATTTTCCAGCGGATCCGCACCGTGTCCGCGGCGGTCGCTTCGGCGCTGAGCACATAGGCCTGATCGACCGGCAGCAGATCGGATTCGTCGATCGCGGCGGCGACGGGCAATGCGGTGAAGAACAGCAGTGACGCTAGGCACAGCAGAAAGCGTCGGGGGAATGGGAGCATGGTGATCAGTCCGGGCGCGGGTGTCTGCAGGGCCGCAGCGGGCCAGTGTAGGGCAGAGATGAAGTGGGGCAGAGGGTGAGGCTCGGACAACCTCCGCAACGATCAGTTCCGGTCGGATCCGCGACGAGCGGGCGGCTGCGGGGGCGTCGCTCGGCTGATGTCACTCATTTCCCAACGAGGGCCGCTTGGGGCGGGTCCGGCCCGAGCGCTTCGCGGTGAGTTCCTCGACGATCTCGACCAGCGCGATGCGAGTGCGCGGCGAGGCTTCGCGGAACCCCTCTATCAACCGCAGCTCCAGCATGTCCTCGACCAGGATTGCGTCGGCCGCCGATACCGAGTCCAGCATCGCGTCCTCGGACAGCTGCATCTTGCCGCGGCCGGTCGCCAGCCACTCGAAAGTGACCCCGGCGACCATCGCCAGCGATCGCAGGTGATCGACGCTTGGATTCTTGCCTTGGGGCGACTCCCAGTGGCTGACTGCACTGCGCTGAACGCCGATTGCTTCGGCCAACTTCGCCTGCGAAAGGCCAGAATGTCGTCGCGCTAATCGAATTCTGTTCTGTGAATTCATTTTTCTGTGATCCATTTCACGGAAAGGGGCGGATTCGGTCGTATCGCAACACTTCTGTTGAAGATATTGGAAATGCCATCAATAGTGACCTCGCTATCAATGTTGGCATTACTTTGTCTGCTTTTGGTAGCATGCCACTATTGATAGCATGAGAATCAGGCAGATAGCGCCGTTTCCTCAGGTCCGCTCACCGGGATTGGCTGTTTTCCTCATACCCCCCATCTTCACAGCAGGAATCACATCGGTATTCTCTCTCCAGCCGGTAGGGACGCTGGCTGCAATACGGAGGTTGCAAGGGGGGGAACGCACCTGCACGGGTGACGTCAGGATGATCTTCTCCGGGAGCGCGCACTATATGTGCGCGCTCTTTTTTTGTGCGTCCTGAAAAATGTCCGGGCGTCGAATCCGCTCGAACGAGTGTCTTCAGCCTCGGTTCCTTTACGCCCGATCAGGTGGCGAAATATTTCCTTACCGTTCCGCGGCCGAAGTTCTCTTCTGAATTCAAAAAGACTATCCGCCGGGATCAAAAAAAAGCGCCTTTCGGCGCTTTTTTGCTTTTCGTATCGCGGGCATCAAGGAGCGATCAACCCGCCCGCAGCGCGGCCTGGACCATGAGCGCCAGCACGCAGCCGATGCCGCCCGCCCATGCCGACGAGCGCAGCAGATGTCGGTCGGCGAGATAGAAGACGCCGTGCAGCAGGCGGAAGACGATGAAGGTGAGCGCCAGTGCGGCGATGCGCCCCGGGTCGACGCCTGCGGCCTGCGCCATCAGCACTGCAGCCGCGAACGGCGCGAAGGCCTCGAAGGCGTTCAGATGTGCGGCGTTGCCGCGTTGGGTTCGCGGGTTGCTCTGTTTCGCTACCCAGCCGCGCGGATCGCGGTTGTCGTAACCGCGGGCCGCGGATTTACCGACCCCGATCCAGACGTAGGGCAGGACGGCGGCGATGAGAATGCACCAGTAAGCGATGGACATATGTGGGTTCCAGTGTGGATGAACGCGCAGGTTAGCCCGTTGCGATGGCAGAGGCTTTC
Source organism: Lysobacter sp. (assembly GCA_043765595.1). GTDB lineage: Bacteria > Pseudomonadota > Gammaproteobacteria > Xanthomonadales > Xanthomonadaceae > Lysobacter_I. Next base: position 14,610 of record JAYUIZ010000549.1, read on the forward strand.
AGGCCGCTGTTTCCGATACACAACCGTTTCGTTTTCGTCAGCCGTGGGCACGGCCCCGATGTCGTCGCAGATCGGGTTCCGCTTGGGCCGGTTACAGCGCGTAGCCGAACTGCTGGCTGAACTGTTCCGAGAACTCGGCGTAGTCGAAACGCTGATTCTGGGTGCCCGGGTGCTCGACCTTCAGCGCGCCCATCAGGTTGCCGATGCGGCCGATGGTCGGCCAGTCATAGCCCTTCTCGATGCCGAAGATCAGGCCGGCGCGGAAGGCGTCGCCGCAGCCGGTGGGATCGGTGACCCGGCGCTCATGGGCAGGCGGGATGTCGTAGGTCTTGCCGCCGGTGAAGATCCTCGCGCCGCGAGGGCCCTGGGTGGCGATATAGGCCTTCACCTTGCCGGCGATGGTGTCCTCGCTCCAGCCGGTGCGTTCCTGCAGCAGGCTCGACTCGTAATCGTTGACGGTCACGTAATCGGCCTGTTCGATGAAGGCGCGCAGCTCTTCACCGTTGAACAGCGGCATGGCTTGGCCCGGATCGAAAATGAAGGGGATGCCGGCCTCGGCGAATTCCTTCGAGTTCTGCAGCATGCCGTCGCGGCCATCGGGGCTGACAATGCCGAAGCTCACGTTGGGCACATTGCGCACGCGGTTTTCGTATGACCGCATCATCGCGCCCGGGTGGAAGGCGGTAATCTGGTTGTTGTCTAGGTCGGTGGTGATGAAGGCCTGCGGCGTGAACAGCTCCGGGATTTCCTTCACCTGATCCAGCGGAATACCCATTTCCGCGAACCACTCGCGGTACGGGCCGAAGTCTTGGCCGACGGTCGCCATCGGGATCGGATCGCCGCCCAGCAGCTTGAGGTTGTAGGCAATATTGCCGGCGCAGCCGCCGAACTCGCGACGCATCCTCGGCACCAGGAACGACACGTTCAGGATGTGGACCTTGTCCGGCAGGATGTGGTTCTTGAACTGGTCGGGAAACACCATGATGGTGTCGTAGGCCAACGAACCGCAGATCAGGGCAGCCATCGTGTCGTGTCTTCTTCCGGGAAATAGCCCGATAGGGTAGCGGCTGGCCCGCAGCGAGACCAGCATCACGTCCGCAGGGGCGGCGATCCGCCACGCTGGCTGCGCAGGGCTGGCGGGCTGCCGGCCGGTGGCCGGAATCCCGCAGCCGCGTTGCGGAAGATGCGCGTTTTTCGCATGTCGTTCCCGCTGTGGAACCTGTTTTTTGTTACCCTAATGGGCTAATGCAGCCGCCCGCGACGCTAGGGAATGCTTTCGCGATAATCCGGCAGTTTTCCTCGGCGGTTTTTGCGCCTCTGGCCCTCCGGCACCCTCCGTAACGCTCCCCCACCGGCACGCTTCCCGATGTTCAAAAAGTTCCGCGGCATGTTTTCCAACGACCTGTCCATCGATCTGGGCACGGCCAACACCCTCATCTTCGTGCGCGGCCAGGGCATCGTGCTGAACGAGCCCTCGGTAGTCGCGGTGCGCCACGACCGCGTCGGCGGCGGCAACCGCACGGTCGCGGCGGTCGGCAGCGAAGCCAAGCAGATGCTCGGCCGTACCCCCGGCCACATCACCACGGTGCGTCCAATGAAGGACGGCGTGATCGCCGACTTCACCTACACCGAGGAAATGCTCAAGCACTTCATCCGCAAGGTCCACAAATCGCGCTTCCTCAAGCCCAGCCCACGGGTGCTGATCTGCGTGCCCTGCGGTTCGACCAATGTCGAAAAGCGCGCGATCAAAGAGTCAGCCGAAGAGGCCGGCGCGCGTGAAGTGTTCCTGATCGAAGAGCCTATGGCCGCCGCAATCGGCGCCGGCCTGCCGGTGGCCGAAGCCCGCGGCTCGATGGTCATCGACGTGGGCGGCGGCACCACCGAGATCGCGGTGATCGCGCTCAACGGCATCGTCTACGCGCAGTCGGTGCGCATCGGCGGCGACCGCTTCGACGAATCCATCATCAATTACGTGCGCCGCGCCCACGGGACCCTGATCGGCGAAGCCACCGCCGAGCGCATCAAGCTGACGATCGGCTGCGCCTATCCGCAGGCCACTGTCATGGAAATGGAAGTCTCTGGCCGCAACCTCGCCGAAGGTGTGCCGCGGATGATCAAACTCAACTCCAACGAGGTTCTGGACGCGCTGCGCGAGCCGCTGGGCGGCATCACCGGCGCGGTCAAACTGGCGCTGGAACAGACCCCGCCGGAACTCTGCGCCGACGTCGCCGAGCGCGGTATCGTGCTCACCGGCGGCGGCGCGCTGCTGCGCGATCTCGACAAACTCATCAGCGAGGAAACCGGGCTGTACGTGCAGGTCGCCGATGATCCGCTGACCTGCGTCGCCCGCGGCGGCGGCCGTGCGCTGGAACTGGTCGACATGCACGGCAACGAGTTCTTCTCGCCGGAGTAATCCCTGTTCGGGGACGGGCCATCCCTGGCCCATCCCGAAGCATCGGGCAAGAAGCGTGGTTCTTGCCCGATGCCGCAACTGGCCTGCGGCCGCTTGCGCTGGCCCCTGCGTGGACCAGAGCACCGCTTCGATCCTCATTTCCGCGACGCCTAATCTGACACTTCTGACGTGCCTCCCTACGCTGGCCCTTCCGCACAACGCTCCGATGAGATCACGGGCACCTTGCGGTTGCTGGTCGCGCTGTCGCTGGCAATCGCGCTGATGGTGATGGATCACCGCGGCGGTTGGCTGACCGCGATCCGCGGGCAGATCGAAGTGATCGTGCAGCCGCTGTGGCGTCTCGCCGGGCTGCCGGCGAAGCTCGGCGACACCGTCCGCGACGATGCCTCCACCCGCACGCGGCTGGCCAAAGACAACGAAACCCTTCGCAACGCCTTGCTGATCAGCGGCGCGCGCATCGCGCGGCTGCAGGCGGCCGCCGCCGAGAACGCGCGTCTGCGCGGCCTGCTCGGCGCGGCGGAACAGGGCGGGTTGGACGTGCAGCTGGCGCCGATCCTCGACATCGCCCTAGATCCCACCCGCCAGCGCGTGATCCTGGACATCGGCGCCGACCAGGGCGTGACCATGGGCCAGGCGGCGATCGATGCCGGCGGTCTGGTCGGTCAGGTGATCGATGTGCGCCCGTCCACCGCGACTGTGCTGCTGCTGACCGATCCCGACCACGCGGTGCCGGTGGCGGTGTCGCGCAACGGTATTCGGCTGGTTGCCTACGGTCGCGGCGACCGCCTCGAACTTGCCAACGTACCCACATCCAGTGATGTGAAGGTGGGCGACCGCATCGTCACCTCCGGCCTGGGCGGGCGCTTCCCGCCGGGCTTCCCGGTGGGCACCATCGCTGCGCTGCGTCGCGACGAAAGCCGCGCCTTCCTGGTCGGCGACCTCAAGCCGGCGGCGCGGCTGGATCGCGGCCGCGATGTGCTGCTGCTGCGGCCCACGCAGTCCGCGGCGTTGCCCGCGCAGCCTGCTTCCGCGCAGCCGGCGTCCGCGCAGCCTGCCCCGACTGGTGCGCAGGCCGCGTCGCCGCTTTCGCCCTCGCCCCCGGCTGCCGCAGCCGAGTTGCCGCAGGCGCCCGCCCGATGAGCCGTACGCGCCGCCCCTGGCTGTTTCCGGCGAGCGTTGTCGTTGCGCTGTTGCTCGGCCTGCTGCCGGTGCCTGCCATGTTGCAGCCGCTGCGCCCGTACTGGCTGGCGCTGGTGCTGGCTTACTGGCTGCTGGAAGACCACGACCGCGTCGGCCTGGGCCTGGCGTTCTGCATCGGCCTGCTTGCGGATGTCGCCTTCGGCAGCGTGCTGGGCGAGCAGGCGCTGCGGCTCACGGTGATCACCTTCATCCTGCAGCGCTTCCGGCCGCAGCTGCGCTTCTATCCGATGGCGCAGCAGGCGCTGGCCATCGGCGGTCTGCTGCTGAACGATCAGATCATCGTCACCGCTGCGCATTTCGTGCTCGGCCAGCCGATCCGCGGCTGGATGCACTGGTGGACCCCGCTGATCGGCGCTGTGCTGTGGCCGCCGCTGTTCGTGCTGCTGGACGGCTTGCGCGTGGGCCGCAAGCACTCGGGCTGAGAGCCTGTTCATGATCTCTCCATGCCTCGCGTTGTGTCGCAGTGGCCCCTTAGGAATTGGGCTGGGAATTGGGCGTCGCGCAGTGCTTGACTGGTGG